>NZ_JBQRUN010000005.1:0-303537 GCF_053485835.1 Thalassotalea fusca | reverse complement strand
CCTGAGTGCGGTTTTGGCATTCTAAAAATAAAGAAACCGCTAACAAACGAACACGTTTGTGCGGGTTCTTTTCTCTTTTAGAGAGCTTGAGCAAAGCGTCAGAAGTCAATTGAGTCATAAATCACGATTTGTTATTTTTTGCTGATGCTAATTAGATCATATTTCAAAGAGGATTGGTATAAGCTATCTTTAGGTATACCGTATTTAGCTAATTCTAAGAATATTTCCTCTTCTCCTGCTGAAATATAGTCAACGCGTTTTGCAATTAACATTTTAATAGCCTGTTCGAGATTGCTAACTTCATACATTGAAACAGCGATATTGTTTTTTTGTAGAAAATCCTGAAAATTCTCGAGTAATATGCTCGAACGAGTGTATGCAAATCTCTTTCCGTGCAACTCAGATGTATTTGTCACATTCTCTAAAGTCGAGTCTTTCAGTCGCCATAACCAATAATGCGCCCCTATCTGATCTAATTGAAAAAACCAGTGGAAATTACTCTCTCTTTTATTTGTTCGGTTTAATACAGCCAGTAGAACATTTTCCCTCGTTCTTGCTTCGCTCATGGCTCTGGCCCAAGGAACCATTTCAAAGCTGACATCATAGTTGGTATGTTTTGCCAAATGCTGGATAATTTCTACGGCAATACCTGTAGCCTGTTTGTTGTCTAAACATGTGTATGGAGGGATTTGTTCTAGATAAGTTATTAACTCATCTGATTCAGTGTGACCAACTGAACTAAAATAATACATTAGTAAAGTTAGCCTTAGTAATTGAATTAATCGCAACTTAGCCTCAATAGAAACCTAATTGTTTTTCAGTAAGCGGCTTGTTTTATCATTATAGTACCAAGCGTTTTGCTAGTAACTTCTATTTGCGAATCATACATTCACGAAGAGACTAATCGAACTTGCGTTTAACAACTCTGCCCCAATAATAAGTCATGGTAATACGCGAGATCTAATGCAAGATGGGACTATATTAATGAATTGGGAAGTAGCAAAACAAAGAGCCTCCTTAGTAGCTAGAGTAAGACATTTCTTTGCGGAACGTGAGGTGGTTGAAGTCGAAACACCATGCTTGTCCCAAGGTACGGTAACTGATGTGCACTTAGAAGCGTTTTCAGTGCCGTATTCGATTGAAGGCACTAATGATACTAAGTTATACCTTCAAACGTCCCCAGAGTTTGCTATGAAGCGACTGCTCGCTCGGGGGTACCAATCAATTTATCAACTTGGTAAGGCGTTTCGAAATGAAGACAAAGGGCGATATCATAATCCTGAATTCACAATGTTAGAATGGTATCGACTTGGTTTTGATCATCATATGTTGATGAATGAAGTTGCAGATTTATTGGTTGCTATTTTAGATTGTGACATACCCACAATGGTGACCTATCAAGAGGCATTTCTATCTACATTAGCTATTGATCCGTTAAATGCATCTAACGAAGACTTGAAGGCATTGATTGAAACTCGGGGGGATTTAGATAGTTGGTTAAGAGAAGAAGAGAATAAAGATATATTATTACAATTCATATTTGCTTCCTATATCGAAAGCAATATCGGATTTGATGCTCCAGTGATAGTGCATGAATTTCCGTGTTCTCAAGCATCTCTTGCTAAGATATCCAATAAAGATCCCCGCGTTGCTGAACGTTTTGAAGTATATTTTAAAGGCCTAGAGTTGGCGAATGGCTTCAATGAATTAACAGATGCCAAAGAGCAAGTGAAGCGCTTTGAGAATGACAATTTAGAGCGTAATAGACTAGGGATAGAAGAAAAACCTATAGATCATAGATTTATATCATCATTAAACGAGGGTATTCCTGATTGTGCTGGTGTAGCTTTAGGTATAGACAGGCTCATTATGATTGCGTTGGATAAACGCTCAATTGAAGATGTTTTGACCTTTTCGATCAATGATGCCTAGTGTTTGTTGTGTGTCATATCTCAAAGTGTCATGTAGTGACCTGACTTGGAGCATGTTATTTGGCACTAATTGCTAAAAGGAACATTTTTTAATTTGTGATATTATCTCACTGTGATATTATTACACTTATTGTTTTGGAAGATTTAACTTGAGGTCACAACTGTGCTAGACAAAATTGGTATAGCAGCAACATCGCTGTGCGCATTGCATTGTATCTTATTGCCAATTTTATTACCGGCATTGCCTCTACTTGGTTTAACGTTTTTTGCTGATCATACATGGGAAAACGTATTTTTAGTATTGACGGCTATCCTTGGTTCGGTCGCGTTGTTTTCAGGTTTTAAGCGCTATCATCGTAAAATGTATCCGTTTTACCTTTTGTTTATTGGTGTTGGCATCTATTCACAAAAACACAGTTTCACACCTGAACTAGAACCCTTCTTAATCATAGGTGGCGCTACACTTATTGTTATTGCACACATCGTGAATCTTAGGTTATGCGAGAGTTGCAAACAATGTGCTACAGAAAGTTGTAGTAGCTAAACTGAATGCTTGATTAACGTTGCTTTATTCAAATGTATAATCAAGCATGTAAACCCTAACTTAAGCCCAAGATCCTTCTGTTCACATTTCGAAATCTTTTAGTTTACGTGTTAGTGTATTTCTCCCCCAGCCAAGTATTTTAGCGGCTTCTTGCTTGTGACCATTCGTATGTGTCAACGCGCGATCGAGAAGAATTTTTTCAAATGCAGGCAGAGCGTTATTGAGTATTTCAACTTTACCTGCTTTGAATTCGGCGTCTGCCCAACGTTTCAGCGCTGATTGCCAGTCTTCATTGTTATCTTCGATACTAGCACTACTGTGATTTGTTGCCATTAACTCACTAGGCAAATCATCAATCAAAATCTCTTTACCGCTTGCCATTACGGTAAGAAATCGACAGATATTCTCTAGTTGGCGTACATTGCCCGGCCACTCACATTGTTCCAAATAATCTAATGTCTTTTTAGAAATAATCTTTGGCTCGACACTCAATTCTTTTGCAGCCATTTTTAAAAAATGATGTGTGAGTTGTTTGATATCTTCTTTACGTTCTCGCAGGCTAGGAATGTGAATTCGAATAACATTTAGTCGGTGGAAAAGGTCTTCTCGAAAATCACCTGAACGCACTCTATCTTCTAGATTTTGGTGGGTCGCGGCAACAATTCGAACATCCACTTTTATTGGCGAGTGACCACCAACGCGATAAAACTGACCATCTGCGAGGACACGTAACAAACGCGTTTGAATGTCGAGTGGCATATCGCCAATTTCGTCGAGAAACAGTGTCCCATTATGTGCTTGTTCGAAGCGACCTTGTCTAACCGCATTCGCCCCGGTAAATGCACCTTTCTCGTGGCCGAATAGCTCTGATTCGATAAGGTCTTTAGGGATAGCTGCCATATTCAGTGGAATAAATGGAGCACCGGCTCTTGGGCTGTGCATGTGCAACGCGTGCGCAACTAATTCTTTACCTGTGCCGGATTCACCATTTATTAGAACACTGATACTGGATTTTGATAGTCGGCCAATCGCTCTAAACACTTCTTGCATTGCAGGTGCTTCGCCGATAATACCTGCGCCAACGGAAGATGTGACTTTTTGTTTCTTTTTAGCGCTTTGTTCACTTGCATGCGTGAGAGCACGTTTAGTTAGTGCCAAAGCTTCGTCAATATCAAAGGGTTTAGGTAGATACTCGAATGCGCCACCCTGATAAGCATTAACTGCACTATCAAGGTCAGAGTGCGCGGTCATGATAATAATTGGGATGTCGGGGTAGTCGGCATGAATTCGAGACAACAACGATAATCCGTCAATATTAGGCATACGAATATCAGAAATAATGACTTGTGGTTGACCATGTACCAGTGCGTCTAACATTAGCTGTGCGTCTTCAAATGAAAATGCACTAATATTGGCACTTGCAAAAGACTTTTCCAAAACCCAGCGAATTGAACTATCGTCATCAACAATCCACACTTGTTCAGTAATCATTTACTCTACTCCGACTTAAAGGGGATTAATATGACAAATTCAGTCATGCCTGGTTGACTATGGCATGATAATTTACCCTGATGTTGGTTTATTAGCGTCTGTGAAATCGAAAGACCTAAACCCGTTCCGTTGGCGCGTCCAGAAACCATAGGGTAAAACAGCGTATCTTGTATGTGAGGTGGTATTCCAGGGCCATTATCTATGATGCTAATCTGTGCACATAACTTAATGCGCTTACCATTGATCGTTTTATTACTGGCTGCTCTCGTACGTAGGACTATCTTACCATTGCTATCAAGCACTTGAATTGCGTTGTTAACAATATTTAATACCGCTTGCTGGAGCTTATCAGGATCGAATATTAAATCAGGAATCGAGGGATCATAGTCGCGCTCCATTGAAATCTGTTTTTCGTTACTCAAGGATACTAGCTTGAAAACTGACTCTAAGACGGTATGAATGTTAAGCATTTGCATATTGGGCAATTGGTTAGGCCCTAGTAGGCGATCTACGAGGTTCGTCAATCTATCCGCTTGTTCGATGATCATTTGCGTATATTCTTTTTGCTCATCGGTGATTTCTCTATGTAGCAATTGCGCAGCACCGCGTAAACCACCAAGAGGATTCTTTATTTCGTGTGCGAGCCCTTTAATTAAGTCTCTGGCAGATTCCCATTGCTGTTGTTGAAACGCCTCTGCGCTGATCTGCTTTTGTTGATCAATTCTTTTAAACTCAAGTAAAACATGAGGGGCGCGGTCAAAGACGACAGAAGATGCGGTAAGTTCGGTGGTAACTTTTGTACCCTCACTTAACTCAATAACTACATCGCTGTCGCTAAACTCTTGCCCAGAACGCAAGACTTGTTCCAGTCGGTGTTTGCTGATTGGTTGGTTTACAAAAATATCAAACAATTGGGTGTTTTGTAGTTTGCCAAAACTTTTAACCAAAAGCGCTTCTGCAGCGGGGTTAACATATTGAACAGTGAGTGCCTCATCGACAACTACAACCGCCGTAACCATTTGGTTGGGAAGACTGTGTTGGTAATGCAGTTTTTGCTGAGTTTTATTAGGTGCAATCAAAGTACGCTCTCTTTGCACTATTTTGGTGCAATAATAATGCTAGTGTAGTTGTTTATAAATGCGATTGCACGATAATGTTGCTAATTTGCCTTATTCACCGTGGCTCTGTGCATATAAAACGTTACTGAAGGGGATGATGCAATTATCTTGCCCTTATCGTCGATAAGGTCCATTTTTAGTTGGTGCTCGCCACGTTCTATATTTCTAAGTACAAACATGGAGTGGGATTGCGGTTTTTCGTAAGGCTTGTTATCGAGATACAGTTTGATCTTCAAACCTTTCTTAAAGATGGGCTTAATTCTACCGGACACATATACTGAACCGGTATTGTCTCTAATGGTTGCGTTATTTTCTGGTTGCGTTATTTCGACTTGATAGTTTTCCTCTATCTCTTTGGGTTTTATATCGAGAATAGAGGTATCGATGGAGGAGCTCATGGTATTGCTTTCGTCCACTTCGACTTCTTCAGCGCCTGGTTTTGGGCTGTCAGAAAAGACGAGAACACCGTCTGCATTTCGCCAGACATATATTTTGCTAGACGTAGCAAAAGCTTCTGACAGGCAGAGCAACATTATTAAGGCAATGCAGAAAGTACCAAATCTAGCCAATTAAAATATCCTATTTCGGTAGCTATATCTTAAATCTATCTAAATTATTAAAATTTAGCCACAAAAAAAGCTCACCAAGGTGAGCTTTTTTTATACAGACATATAATTACACGCTGTAATACATGTCAAATTCAACAGGATGAGTTGTCGAATTTAATCTCTCAACTTCTTCACGCTTTAAGCCGATGTAAGCGTCAATCATGTCGCTATCCATTACGCCACCAGCTGTTAAGAACTCTTTGTCAGCGTCAAGCGCATCTAAAGCTTCTTCTAAAGACGAAGCAACTTGTGGAATCGCTGCCGCTTCTTCAGCAGGTAGGTCATATAAATCTTTATCCATCGCATCGCCAGGGTGAATCTTGTTCTTAATACCGTCAAGACCAGCCATTAACATAGCAGCAAACGCTAGGTATGGGTTAGCAGTTGGATCAGGGAAGCGAACTTCGATACGACGTGCTTTAGGGCTAGGTACTACTGGGATACGAATAGACGCAGAACGGTTACGAGCAGAATATGCAAGCATTACTGGCGCTTCAAAACCCGGAACCAAACGCTTGTATGAGTTAGTTGAAGCGTTAGTGAAAGCATTTAGTGCTTTAGCGTGCTTAATAATACCGCCGATGTAGTATAGAGCGGTTTCAGATAATCCGCCGTACTTATCACCAGCGAATAAGTTAACACCATCTTTCGCAAGTGATTGATGAACATGCATACCAGTACCATTGTCACCTACTAATGGCTTAGGCATGAATGTAGCTGTCTTGCCATATGCGTGTGCAACATTGTGTACCACATACTTGTAGATTTGTACTTCATCAGCTTTGCTTACCATAGTGTTGAAACGACAAGCGATTTCATTTTGGCCTGCGGTAGCTACTTCGTGGTGATGCGCTTCTACAACTAAGCCCATTTCTTCCATTACCAAACACATCGCTGAACGTAGGTCTTGTGAAGAGTCTACTGGAGCTACTGGGAAGTAACCGCCTTTCACTCTTGGACGGTGACCGGTGTTTCCGTCTTCGTAACTTGTTGCGCCGTTCCATGCTGCTTCTTTGTCGTCAATCTTGTACATTGAACCAGCCATGTCAGTATGAAATTTCACGTCGTCGAACACGAAGAACTCTGGTTCAGGACCTACTAGCACTGTATCTGCAATACCTGTAGAACGCATGTACTCTTCCGCGCGCTTTGCAACAGAGCGTGGGTCACGCGAATAGCCTTGCATTGTTGTAGGTTCAACGATGTCACAGCGAATGTTTAACGTTACTTCTTCTGTGAATGGATCTAATACAGCTGTTGATGCATCAGGCATTAACACCATGTCAGATTCATTAATGCCTTTCCAACCAGCAATTGAAGAGCCATCAAACATTTTTCCTTCTTCGAAAAAGTCTTCATTAACTTGATGATGAGGAAGTGACACATGTTGCTCTTTACCTTTTGAATCAGTGAAACGTAAATCAACAAATTTAACGTCGTTTTCCTTAATTAAATCTAATACTGCTTGTGACATATTGTCTCTCCAGTGTGGTTCGAAATTGAAATAAAATCATTGGTGCAACTAATAGCTAAAATCGTGCCAAACATTATCTAATTGAATTTGTTTGAGTTTCTTAAATGAGTTTTTTTGTCATGCACTAAAATGGTGCGTCATGTGTGCACTTGTGGTGCAGTCGCGATTTTAGAATAAATCTATTATAGCCGGAAATGGAAATTTAGCGGTTTTTGCACCATTATTTAGTTCGAGAACTTTTATATCTTGGAAAGCGTTGTGTTAGGTGTAATGTTGCTGTATTTGTCTAAACAACTCCTGTACAATACGCGCCCAATTATAGCCCTATGAGCAAAACGCCCGTGTTAGATAAATTACGTAATATCGCAATTATTGCGCATGTTGACCATGGTAAAACGACCTTGGTTGATAAACTGTTAGATCAATCAGGGACGCTTGATTCAAGAACAGACCTTGAAGAACGTGTCATGGATTCCAACGATATCGAAAAAGAACGCGGTATCACCATCTTAGCGAAGAACACAGCCATTAATTGGAATGACTATCGCGTAAATATAGTAGACACTCCTGGTCACGCCGATTTTGGTGGTGAAGTAGAGCGTGTTATGTCAATGGTTGATTCAGTATTACTGATTGTTGACGCACAAGAAGGCCCTATGCCGCAAACACGCTTCGTAACACAAAAAGCATTTGCGCAAGGCTTAAAACCGATAGTTGTAATTAATAAAATCGACAAGCCAGGTGCGAGACCTGATTGGGTAATGGACCAAGTTTTTGACTTGTTCGACAACTTAGGTGCAACTGATGAACAACTCGATTTTCAAGTTGTTTACGCATCTGCAATAAATGGTTGGGCTTCATTGGAAGAAGGCGAAGTTGGTACAGACATGACGCCTCTTTTTCAAACGATCGTAGATCAAGTGCCTGCACCTAATGCAGATCCTGAGGGTGCATTCCAAATGCAGATCTCGCAACTCGATTATAGTTCGTACTTAGGGGTTATTGGTGTTGGTCGTATTACTCGTGGTTCGGTAAAACCTAATCAGCAAGTTACGATTCAAACTGCAGCTGGTCCAGTTCACAATGGTAAAGTCGGCAAAGTATTCGGTTATTTAGGGCTAGAACGTCATGAAACCGAGTTAGCGCAAGCGGGCGATATTATTGCTATCACAGGTTTAGGTGAGCTGAAAATCTCTGACACAATTTGTTGTCCTACTGAAGTAGAGCCTCTACCGGCACTATCAGTTGATGAACCTACTGTAACAATGACGTTTCAGGTAAATACTTCTCCTTTTGCTGGCCAAGATGGTAAATTTGTTACTTCTCGTAATATCAAAGACAGATTAGAAAAGGAGCTTGTTCACAACGTTGCATTGCGTGTTGAACAACTAGATGATCCTGATAAGTTCAAAGTATCGGGTCGCGGTGAACTTCATTTAGGTATATTAATTGAAAATATGCGTCGTGAAGGTTATGAACTTGCTGTTTCACGTCCTGAAGTTATTATGCGTGAAGTCGATGGTCAGATAGAAGAACCATATGAAACAGTGACAATTGATGTTGAAGAAGAGCATCAAGGTTCGATCATGGAAAAAATGGGCTTACGTAAAGCTGAACTGACTGACATGGCGCCAGATGGTAAAGGGCGTATTCGCATGGATTTCATCATGCCAAGTCGCGGTTTAATTGGCTTCCAAACTGAATTCATGACCCTAACGTCTGGCTCTGGCCTTATCTATCACACATTTATGCAGTATGGTCCACATAAAGGTGGTGAGATCGGTCAACGCTTGAACGGTGTAATGATTGCTAACGCAACAGGTAAAGCATTAACCAATGCGTTGTTTAACTTACAAGAGCGTGGTCGTTTATTGATTGGTCACGGTGTAGAAGTATACGAAGGTATGATCATCGGTATTCATAGTCGTGACAACGATCTAACGGTTAACGCGCTTAAAGGTAAGCAGTTGACTAACGTTCGTGCGTCAGGTACTGATGAAGCGCAAGTATTAACCCCGCCAGTATTAATGACACTTGAACAGGCACTAGAATTTATCGATGACGATGAGTTAGTGGAAGTGACGCCTGAAAATATCCGCATTCGCAAGAAATGGTTAAAAGAATCTGACCGTAAACGCGAGAGTCGCAACAAGAAATAACAAATAGTCGTTCCAACGTTATTTTTTGAACAAAGCCAACACTTCTAGTGTTGGCTTTTTTATTATTTGAAACTACCTACGAAACGCTATAGAGCAACAGGCGTAAATTTGGCGATGTGGCGGGTAAGACCTTTCATTTCAGCGTGTAAGACATGTCTTAAACATATGTCAGTAAAGTGCAAATATTTAAAAGTGTTTTCACTAATGGTACGCCTATGTCATTGTTTAATTGGTTATTAATGTGTTTGTTTAATATTTGTTACTTATAAAGGCAATACATCGGTTTTGTGTTTCTAACTGGCCTATTTGTTTTGGAGTGCTAATCTTTAGCTATCTCTATTTTTGGGTACACGAACTTCACACGAATCAGTTTGCTGAACTGGAAGTTTGGCTAGGTAGAAAGGCATGGATCAGAATCGTATTAATAGAATGAATATTCTATTTGAAAAAATGGTATCGAGAGTAGCCAATACTCATGAAAAAAGGGAGCTGGATGCGCTGTATTCTGAATTCTTTCATGAAGGTCGGGATCAAACGAATGCACGCAAAGTGACCCAAAACTTTAAGTGGGTTGTACATAGCTAAAGAGGAAGACAACGTGTCGCCAGAGCAGTTGAAAACATTGCGGGAATTGAGAGAACTTTTTGTTGATGGTTCTGCCAAACCCGAAAATATCCGTCAGCTATCAGACTTATTGGCGTCAATTAATCACGTGTCTGACATGGAAGACCAGCATTCTCAAGAACACCGCTACGAACCAATCAATGATATCTAGCGCCTTTTAAGGGCACAAACAATACTGAAAGTAAATAATGAAAAAGAGTAAACGCTGGCACAAGCTCAGTGTTTACTCTTTTATCAATGAAGCTAATTAGTGTTAGCTGTTGGTTTTTAGTGTCGCGATAAACGCCTGAGACTCTGCTATTGATTTGTTCATTTCCATGATGAGCTGCTCAACGTCTTTCTTAATTGTGTGGTATTCACCCTTCAGCGCCCCAATCGCATTTGCATTTAAATTGTGTTTTAAAAACAATGTATGATCTTTCAGCGTAGAAAGTATTGGTGCCATTTGCTGTTCGCTTCTTCGCATTGAACGCATCAGAGAGTTAAACAAAAGCTGTGTTTGACGTAATGTTGATTGGCTTTGACGTTGCAAGGACTTATTTGAGTACTGGGCTATTTCTTCGTCCCACTCCGCGAACAGTGCAGTAGCAACGTCGTCAACTTTGTCGATGTGATCGCTGACTCTGTTAGCGGCTTCAACACTGGCTTCATATTGCGCGCTACTTGCTTCATATTGCGCCTGCAATTCACCGCCTTGAAACGAAATTAATGAAGATAGTTGCTCTAGTGCACTCTTAAATTCTTCTTTCGCTTCTTCCTGAGACGTTGTGGCTTCTTCAACACGATCAATTAATATATCTCTTTTGTGAATACCGACCTTTTCCATAGCTGAATAATAGGCAGACTGACAGCCCATTAAGCTAATAAGGAGTAACGATATCCAAAATGAAGTATATCTAGTCGCATTCAAGGTCATGAGTCGCCGCCTTTGTATCTGGCTGCATCAATAATAGACCATAAATAGACGATTGGCACCAATAGCCAGCCTATGAGTAAGTATACTAGTACCCATGAAACTGCCATGGCAATGAAAAAGAACAGTGCAGCGATGATTCTGCCTTGAACGAGTTGTCCTAACCCCGGTATGAATACATTACAAATAGCGGCAAGTACGTTGCCTCCTGAACCTTGACCTGACATATTCTCTCCTAGTATCAATATCTTTTAAAAACATGTAATTTATACCATATAATAAAACAAATGGTTATTCTTACATTTAGACTATGCAATTTCTTTCATCGTTTAGCTCGCATCACATCACGCAGACTGTTTATCAGTTTTCGCGATTTTTTCTGCGCAAAATGACAACCGAGCAAATACATGTAACCGCTGGTCATTTGTCTTATGTTACTCTAATGTCTCTAGTGCCATTGATTGTCGTTATGTTGTCGGTAATGACAGCCTTTCCTATTTTTGCCGAAATAAAAGTACAAATTGAAAATTTTGTTTATCAAAATTTCTTACCGGCTGCAGGCGATGTAGTTAAAAATCATATTGCAGGCTTTGTTGCAAATGCTTCTAAAATGTCTGCGGTAGCGATTACGTTCTTGTTCCTGTTCGCCTTGCTGCTCATATCTGCAATAGACAAAAGCCTCAACAAGTTATGGCATGTTACAGAGAAGCGAAGGGTAATCACTGCATTTTCTATGTACTGGATGGTATTAACACTAGGGCCAGTTTTGGTAGGTAGCAGCATTGCTGCTACTTCCTATATCGTATCAATGGTAAATTTTAGTGATTACGAGCTGCTTGGTGTAACTAATTTTTTCGTCCAGTTGCTGCCCCTACTTACTTCTGTTGCTGCATTCTTAGTATTGTATTTAGTTGTGCCCAATAAAGATGTGCGATTCTCTTATGCATTGTCAGGTGCCGTAGTTGCTTCCTTATTATTCGAATTTGCCAAAAAAGGTTTTGCTTTTTATGTGACTCAACTCCCTTCATATAAAGCGATATATGGGGCACTTGCGAGTATTCCTATACTATTTCTTTGGGTCTATCTATCTTGGTTGGTGGTCTTAATTGGCGCGTTATTCACCGTAGCTCTTGAAGAGTTTGCCGAAGAAAAGTCAAAGAAAGTTGCGGAAAAATCTCAAGGAAATTAACAGAAATATGCTAATCGACATACACTATAGAGAGTACTAAAAAACTATTTGAGAGTCATGTCGCACCAGCTTTACCCCAAAATTGCCGAAAATAGTCACCAGTTGCTAAGTGTAGACAATGGCCGACACCAGCTGTATGTGGAAGAATCGGGTAATGTGAATGGCATTCCTGTTATCTATATCCATGGTGGGCCAGGTGGTGGCACGAGCGAAAATCATCGACGTTATTTTGATCCTGAGCTTTATCATATTATTTTGTTTGATCAGCGCGGATGTGGTCGTTCACAACCATCCCCTTCTATAGATGCCAACAACACATCATTGCTTATCGAAGACATAGAAGCGATACGCCTGCATTTTGGTGTTGATAAATGGTTAGTAACAGGGGGCTCATGGGGAACGACATTGGCAATGTGCTATGGTATTGCCCATCCAGAACGGTGTTTAGGCTTCATTCTGCGAGGTGTTTTTTTAGGCGAACAAAATGAGCTGGAGTGGCTATACGGCTTAAACGGCGCAGGGAAGTTTTTTCCAGATTATTATCAAATATTTACAGAAGACGTTTGTCATGAATCAAGCCGTGATGTCATTGAGCATTATTTCAATCGATTGACTGATCACAATGAAGTTGCCGCAGTAGCAGCCAGCAAAAATTGGTATTTATGGGAACTTAGGCTGTCGAGTCTGGAACATAACTTCTATCAAAATGAGGTTGAAGATCCCCATCAGGCACACTGTATGGCTTTGCTTTCATGTTATTATTTTAAGAATAACTGCTTTATTGAAGAGAATTTTCTTCGCAATAACATCAACAAGATAGGCCATATTCCTAGCATTATCATTCATGGTAGATACGATATGGTATGTCAAATCAACCAAGCGTATGAACTGGCTGAGCTGTGGGATAATGCCAGTTTACAGATTCTTCCTCAAGCCGGGCATAGTGGTTTTGAATCGCAAACTATAGATGCGTTTTGTAAGGCGACCGATATAATGGCCTCTTTCTTAAAGAAATAAGAATTCATAAAAGAAAGATACGCGATTTAAATTATACAAACGAGATTCTATATGATTGCATTAATTCAGCGTGTGACCGAAGCTTCTGTGACGGTCGGTGATGAAGTGGTTGGGGAGATTAAACAAGGACTCCTAGTACTACTGGCAATTGAGCCACATGATGATGAACAAAAATCGAGAAGACTGGCTGAGCGCGTAGCGGGCTATCGCGTTTTTGAAGATGACCAAGGCAAAATGAACCTTAATGTTGGCCAGATTAATGGTGATATCTTAGTGGTATCGCAATTTACTTTGGCGGCAGACACTACCAGAGGAATGCGTCCTAGTTTTACTAGTGCCGCATCACCGGAGATGAGTAAATCACTTTATCAACATTTTTGCCGAGAGCTCAGGAACAAAGGATTTACTGTACCAACGGGCATATTTGGTGCTGACATGAAAGTTAAGCTTTTGAACGACGGGCCTGTTACGTTTTCCTTAACGGTCTAGTTGTTGGCTATAGTTGGTTAGTCTCTACAAAAATTTATACTGTGAGCCGATGTTGCCAAATATTTTGCCAGCGTTTAAACAAAACGGGGGGGAGGCTACTTGTGACCGCAGCGGGGATGTCTGATTGTTGCGCCGGTAAGATATGAATAATGGTATTGTTGTAATGTGGTACGCAATGATAAGCGATTGTATAGCAACTCGTTTGGCAAATTGACTTAAGCTGTGTGAGTATCCGATTAATAGTTTCATTGGAAGCGCCAGCTAAATTAATGGTGAACAACTGTCGTTTCGTTGTGTCATGGAAAAAGTTGGAAATAAGCCGTTCAAGTAACACTTGATTGCATGAGCTAGTGTAAATATCGTAAATTAGCCAATCGCATTGGGTAGTCACCTGATTGCTAATGTACGTGTCGACATCAGCTGAAATGATTTGCTCAGCGTTAGTTAAATCTGCCCCCCAAAAAAAATCAAAGTAGGTGTTGATCACTTCATCAGACACTTCTATTGTGGTTAAAGCTGTTTCAGGATTAAGTTGTAATAAAAAACGATTTAGGTTTCCTCCCCCAAGTCCCAGAATAGTCACGTGATTGGGAGTCATGGTCAGTAGCGGCATCATAATCAGGTAGTGATGCGGCAATACAAGTTTATTTGGCTGGCGCTTTAGCATGATGCTTTGACAAGCGTTATTCAGCATGAGCCAGCGATAGTGTGAAGATTCGTATACAGCTAAATTGCACTTCGTATTGAAGTAAATTAATTTACCTTGAGCAAACTGATTGATAAGCTTCATCTAATGTACGATTATTTCAACCTCTTAAAATTAAAAGCATAGTCAATGATTCGTTGTAAAACCCCAAAATCTAAAGAAGAATTCGCCAAATATTTTCAATTTCGTTGGTTACATTTAAGAAAAGCATGGGATCAACCTGAAGGTAGTGAACAAGATGCATTGGAGTCGCAAGCTTATCATCGCATGTTAATTGATGCATATGAGCAAATTGTTGCCGTTGGTCGTTTGCACTTTTCAGGTACAGATGACGCACAAATTCGTTATATGGCAGTGGCACCAGAATATCAAGGTAAAGGGCTAGGTAAGCAACTACTCGACGAATTGACCTGGGTTGCACAATCTAATGGCGCTAAATCAATTACATTAAATGCACGCGAATCAGCCGTGCCATTTTATGAGAAACATGGCTTTCAGAATTTGGGATTTTCCCACTTATTGTTCAATAGTATAAATCATTTCAAGATGTCAAAGCCCATCTCAACGCCTTTTTCGGAAGTCAAATCTCGCATCGAGCGCTTGGAGCAGGTTTGGCATCAAACTATCCCAATGAGTAAGGCAATGAATATTAATATATGTTCTTATGACAGATATTCGCTGCTTACCACTTGTGATATTGAGTTTAACAAGAATTTACATAACACCATGTTTGCTGGCTCCATTTATACCTTAGCGACGCTAACTGGGTGGGCTTGGGTGTACTTCAAGTTACAAGAAACAGACATAGAAGGCGACATTGTCTTAGCGGATGGGCATATCAAGTATCTTGCACCTGTGCCGTCACGCGCCGTTGCGCAAATCGAGATAGAAGATACTGAAGATAATTTAGTCGGGCTGGCAGCTGACAAAAAAGCAAGATTCTTAATAAAAGTATCAGTGAAAAGTGGTGATCGCGTGTGTGCACAATTCACTGGGAAGTATGTCGCTATACGTGCCGAATCAAAACAAAGGATATAAAAATGACTAAATATATAGCTTTGATATTTCTAACGCTAATGGCGAGCTCTGTCGGAGCACACGAGCCAAGCGACAAGGTATTGGATGCATTTCATCAAGCGGCATCAGAGGCTGACTTTACCCGATATTTTTCGCTGATGGATGACAACGCTACATTTTTGGGTACAGATGCTGGTGAACGATGGACTAAATCAGAATTTGCTGAGTATGTGCAGCCATATTTTTCAAAAGGCATAGGGTGGACATACAAACCCTTGAGTCGTAATTACACGATTGTAGACCCAGAAGGTGTTGTAGTCTTTGACGAAATTTTGATTAATGATGCCTATGGAACTTGCCGGGGTTCTGGTGTGCTTAAAAAAGGGGACAATGGATGGGTAATAGTTCAATATAATTTAAGTGTTCCCATTCCCAACGATATCGCTAAAAAAGTAGTGCAGCAAATACGAAACTTCCAATTAAGCAATGTAGCAGAGCAATAATATGACGAATGGAATGAGCTCAGTTGGCATAATAGGTTGTGGCTGGTTAGGTAATGCATTGGCTAACCAACTTATTGCGCATGATCATGTCGTCATAGGTACAACTCGCAGCGAAGATAAACTACAAAAGCTTTCACAACTAAAAATTATCGCTGAAAAGTTGGAGTTTCCACTAAGTGGTGTTGATATTGACACTTTGGCTGTATTTAACTGCAATACGCTCGTCATAGCTATTACACCAGGCATTAGGCAGGGGAGAATAGATTACGCTGACAATATTAAAACCATTGTTGGGCATGCTCAGCGACATGGTGTGGAACATATCGTTTTACTCAACAGCACAGCAATATATCAAGGTTTAAATGGCTATGTGGACGAAGCTGCCACGTTGCTATTAGATGACCCTAAAGTCGCTCTATTGAAACAGGCTGAACAATATGTTGAAAACTATTGTGGAAGGTACAGCATTTTTAGGTTGAGTGGCTTAGTAGGACCAGGTCGACATCCTGGCAATTTTTTCAATAGTAATAGGCTGTTGACCCAGCCCAATGCGTTTGTGAATTTGATTCACCAACAAGATGTGGTGAATTCCCTATTTGAATTTATTACGCAGACTAAACCAAGTGAGATATATAATGCATCAAGCTCCATGGAAGTAAGTAAGGGACATTTTTACAATATGGCGGCATACGCGCTAGGAAAAGAAGCTAGCCTGTACGATAATGAGCCAAGCAAGGAGTCAGGCAAGTTAATTGTGACCGATAAACTTCATGCAAATTTGGAAATGCCGTTTAAATTTGATGATATTGTTTCCTGGATGATGACAAACAAAGCCTAGGCATAGCGTCAATAAATAGGCAATGTATCTGTCTGTGGAATGTATTAGGAGCTAGGATTTATCAATGTCGTATTTTTCTTAGGCGTTAAATAAAGTACAATTTCAGGCAACGAATTATTGGTTGATTAAAAGCCTGCCTATTTGCCTGGTATTAGGTCAATTCATTACGCAGGGAGCGTAACTGCTCAATTAAGTAAATGTTTATGTCATTACATACAAACAAGCCGTTCATATTATTTGTTATTTTGTGGATTCACGTTTCAGTTCTTGATCTGTTTTTTGTCACCTATCAAGGCCCGGTGTTTCTGTTTGCCGAAAACACAACGCTCACGGCGATCATAACCCATATGCTAATTGCTGCCATTGGCACTGGCTGCTATATATGCAGTTGTCAATTTAGACAGTGGCGACAACGAAAAAGTGGTGGTGTAAGCGATAATATTTGGCTGGCTTGTTCTGCGATGTTGATTGGAGCAATCATATTCATCATTGTGTGATGATGCGTGAAAGACGCACCACCACACGCTAATGTTACTTTTTGCTAATAGACATCTGCCAATCTTGAAAATCCATCAAATTAGCCGGAATTATGACTTTCCGGTTTGATTTGCTAAGCCCTGACATTTGCTGCAAATATTGCTCACTTAACTGAAGATTTAAGGCTTCTTCACCACCTTCTTGATTAATGGCGTGCGCAATTTTCTTTAACGAAGCACTTGTAGCGGTAGCAATCGCTATAATTTCCGCTGCTTTACCTTCTGCGGCATTAATACGGCGCTGTTTTTCACCTTCTGAAATGTTAATCATCTCCATTTTCATGCCCTCTGAGCGACTGATACGACTGTCTCTGTCACCAAGACTTTTTGCTAGTATTGCACGCTTTTCTCGTTCAGCGGTTACCTGCAACTCCATCGCATTTTTTACGGTAAGTGGAGGTGTTATGTTTTTTATTTCGTAGCGGTGTACGCGGATTCCCCAAGTTTCTCCAGCTTTATCCAGTACTTCTACTACTTTGGCGCTAATAATATCACGCTCTTCAAAAGTGCGATCAAGATCTAGTGTACCTATCACAGATCGGGTAGTGGTTTGAGCAAGTTGCATTGCTGCGAATCTGTAATCTGTGATGCCATAACTCGCTTTAATCGGATCTATAATTTGTATATAAATAACCCCATCTACTTCGACATTCACTTCATCCATTGAAAAGCATTCTTGCGGCGGGACATCGATAGTTTCTTCTTTCAAATCTTGTACAAAGGCAACCCTATCGATAAAAGGCAGTAATACATGAAAGCCTGCTTCTAGCGTACACTTGTATTTACCTAAGCGTTCTACAATGTATGCTGATTGCGTAGGTACCAAACAAATTGCTTGTATAAACTTAAATGCAAGAAAGAAGAAGATCCCTGCCCAAATAGCAAGAATAATTAGATCTAGTTGACTGGCTGAAGCTAACATTATGCAGATACTCCTTTTGTTGCTTTGGTAACGTTTTCCATACCTTCAAAGAAGCCTTCAAGTTTGGCGAGCTCAGCGGGTACTACCGAAACATCTGCCTTATCCAGAATACTTCCAGTTTGTTGAATGTATTGCTGCATCAATCGCATTTTAATTGCCTTGTCGCCACTTGGTGACGATGCTGCTTCTGCCACTAGATTCATACCTTCAGCAGTTGCTTGAGCAAGTATTTCAATTTCTTTGGCTTTACCCTCTGCTTCATTAATCTGGCGTTGTTTATCGCCTTCAGACAGGTTTATCGCCTCTTGTCTTTCTCCTTGAGACAGGTTAATCGTAGATTCCCGTTCAGCTTCTGCTCGGGTGATTTCCGCGCGTTTTTCTCGCTCCGCTTCCATTTGTTTTTCTAACGTGTGAATGACATTCGCTGATGGTGTGATATTGCGCACCTCGTAGCGTAACACTTTGATACCCCATGGATCTGACGCTTTGTCAATTTCCCTGACAATGGTTTCATTTAACGCATCACGCTCTGAAAACGTTTGGCTTAGTTTGAGTTTGCCTATTTCGGAACGCATCGTTGTTTGCGCTAAATTTATGGATGCGCGGCGATAATCTTCTATGCCATAGCTAGCTTTTTTACCATCCATAACTTTGATGTAAACGAGACCATCAACATCGATTTGAATGTTATCGCGGGAGATGCAGCTTTGTGCTGGGATATCTAATACTTGTTCTCGTGTTTCATGCCGATAGGCAACGCGGTCAAAGAATGGAATTAAAAAATGCAGCCCTGGTTGCATTACTGCACGAAACTTCCCTAATCGTTCAACAACACACACTTCACGCATTGGTACAACTAGCACTAGCTTCAAAATAATGAATAGTAAAAATAACAGCCCAAAAGTAAAAAAAGCTAACATTTATCTCTCCTTGTTTTAGTATTTTTATGAATCGCGTGGACAGACGACGAGTGAAATATTGTCCTTACAAACAATAGAAACTTTTTGGCCCTTCTCTATGATGCGTCCATCGCCTAATGCTGGCCACGAACTTCCTTGGAACTCTACACGACCCGCGTGTGTTCCTGGGCCTATCGTTTCAGTAACATTCACTTCTTTACCATAAATATCAAGTTCTTCATTGGTGTTGTCTATTGTTTGGTCGCTCGCAAACAACCGATTTGTAAAGAAGTACAATATAAACAGAAGGAAGGAGGCAGTGATGAACCAAGCCGTGAGTGTAATTGCCCATGTATCAAGGATTTTAAAATATACACCTATTGCCACTAATAATGAGGCAAAACCAAGATTAAGCAAAATTCCACCAGGAACAAATATTTCGATGCAGGCAAATAGAATTGCCAAAACCACCCAAGTTTCAAAAAATAATATGTATTCCACTATAAGTTCCTTGTAATAGGTGTGCTTTATCAGATGTGCATCATAGCTAATTACATTATTAGCTGTCTATCCGCTATTGAAGCTATCAAGCTTGACATAATATGTCAAGCTTGATGCGTTTGAGAACTAATGTAGGTGATTTGAAATAGTGTTAATCAAACTTAGTTGCTAGCTCGCGACTAGAGAGTTTTGTCGCCAATGGTCTTAGCAATACTTCGGCAACAATTGCAGCATAAAGCATAACAAGCAGGCAAACGGCATAAGCGGCATGTACAGTGAACTTTTCATCAATATTTGTATAGTTACTGTGTATCGAGATTATACCGATAAGTAGTCCGATGAACGCGCCACCATAGTTGAATTGGATTTGCTTTCTGTAAATTTCGGCTAAAAAATCGGTCGCTGGCGAATGTGAAATATCATTCGCAAATAAGTAGCCTAACCCAGTTATTGATTTGACAAAACCATGTGAGCCAAAGGCAATTACGGTACCTGAGTACATTAGTAAGATTAAAAACAGGGCACTTGCCCAATCCATAAAATATTCGAGTTGACCACCTAACATAAATAACATGGCGATGGCACCAACAACGACCATCAACGCGATAAAGCTTTGCATAATATTCTTCCTTTTCCAGTTTACTTCAGGGTTTGAAGAAACAGGGAACAATTCTTGTGGGGAGATATCAAACGCAGCAGCTAAAGCAAGTTGTGTTTCAGCTGAACTATTGCCGTCTTTTTCTGCTCGTTGAATCGTTCTTAGACTCAAGCCAGAGGCCTTTGCTAATAGCTCTTGTGACCAGCCATTTTCTTTGCGTAGGTGTTTAATACGTTCTGGTGATAAATGCGTACTTAAGTGTGACAATAAGATACTCCATAAAGTGTTCGCTTGTTTCAGCTAAAAATATGCAAAGTTATTTGAGATTTAGCGAGAAATTCCTTACGCCATTATAACGTCACAGTTACGTCAAGCCAGTAAAAACAGCACTTTTAGCACGGTCTGAAATTAGACTGTTTTATCTGTAATTTTCATGGAGATCACCAAAATAGCGATGGTTCTAGCATTGAAAGCTGGTTATTTTTCCTTAAATTTGTGGGGGGCTGTCTATATCTGAACGATGATCAATAGCGTAATAACGGTTAAATGTTCGTGACTTCGACTACCTATTCCCCAAATTTTAAGTGACCACCCAAACGGTATCGGTTGCCGGGAGATGTCAAAATAGCAACGCTGACCACTCCTTGGCTTGACCATGTCCGTCTTCTAACTTGTAAACAAGGCGTAGTAGATTCGATAGACAATAGATGACATATATCTTGTGATGCGAGAATCGCTTCTACTTCATGAGTAGCTTCTGTCAGTGGTGCTTCTTGCGACAGATACTCGTGTGGTGTTGTTTTGGTAAAATTCTGACTTAAGTATTTAGGAATGAGTTGGCTGTTTACGTAGCGTTGTTCTAACTGGATGGCGTCATCATTTTCAAAATGCAAAATTTCGGAGTAGTAAACGGTATCGCCCCGCGCAACATTGAGTAATATGGCTATTTCTTCGTTAACTTTAGTCGTTGTGAGTGTCAATTGTTGAGCGTGATAAACATGACCACGCTCTTTAATTTCATCGGCGATATTGCGAATTTCCAAAATTGAAGACTGGGACTTGAAGGTAGCAACAAAGGTACCTGCGCCTTGTGAACGAACTAACAACCCCTGTTCCGTTAATTCTTGCAATGCGCGACGTGCAGTCATACGAGATACGCCAAATTGATCAGCCAACTCATTTTCGGAAGGCACTTTACTATTTTGTCGCCATTGGCCAGATTCAATTTGTTCACAGATGTGATCTTTGATTACTGTAAATTTCGCGGTTGCAGGTTTACTCATTCTTTTTATCTCGTCATTTGCTCTACGGTGCAATCTGCGTTTACTTTAAGATACAACGCTTGTATATACAACTCTTGATCATCTAGTGTGCTTAGGTTAGAGTGGCTGTAAATACTCATTAAGCTACGGATAGTATCAGGGCAATACCTAACATTGCACTTATTTTTCGTTTTACTTGTTATTGGAAGTTTACCTTTAACACGCGAAATTAGTGGATTGGCGCGTAGTGTCTTATAGTTATTCACTTAAACAAATTTTGACGCTTTAAATCGAAAATTTCGTTAAACACTTAGGTAAATCTATGCAAAACAACCCAAGCAACTGGCAGACTTTAATCAAAAACGTAAACATGGCAACCATGACAAATGGTGCAAGTGACTACGGCATAATAACGGATGGAGCATTGGCTATTAGTGAGGGCAAAATTGCCTGGGTTGGTAAAACCGATGAGATTAGCCATGAGTTGTTAGCGAATGTAGACATTATTGATGGGCAAGGCCAATGGTTAACACCGGGATTGGTCGACTGTCACACGCATATCGTTTATGGCGGAAATCGAGCTAACGAATTTGAAATGCGCTTACAGGGTGCAAGCTATGAAGAGATCGCAAAAGCTGGCGGTGGTATTGTGTCGACAGTTGCTGCAACGCGCTCAGCAAGCGAAGCTGAGTTGCTAACATCGGCTTTAAAACGCGCTAATGCGTTGTTTGCACAAGGTGTAACAACGCTAGAAATTAAGTCGGGTTATGGACTTGATACAGACAATGAATTAAAGATGCTTCGCGTCGCTACACAAATTGCAGAATCATTACCTATTACCGTAAAACGGACATTTCTCGGTGCTCATGCATTGCCGGTTGAATATAAAGACCGTGCGGACGACTATATTTCCTTGGTTTGCGATGAGATGCTACCAAAAGTCTCAGCATTAAATTTAGCTGACGCAGTTGATGTTTTTTGCGAGGGGATTGGCTTTAACCTTGAGCAAACCAAACGAGTATTTGATGCGGCGCAACAACATGAACTGCCGATTAAGGTGCATGCGGAGCAATTGTCAGATCTTGGCGGGTCAGCATTAGCTGCACAATACGGTGCACTCTCTTCTGATCATGTAGAATATTTGGGTGAGGAAGGTATAAAGGCGATGGCGACAGCGGGAATGGTCGCCGTATTATTACCCGGTGCTTTCTATTTTCTTCGAGAAACACAAGTGCCACCGATTGAGTTACTTCGCAAACATGGTGTAAAAATGGCGATAGCCACCGACGCTAATCCAGGGTCATCGCCAATTAACTCTTTGCAATTAATGCTCAATATGGCGTGTACGCTATTTAGAATAACACCCGTAGAAGCATTGGCGGGGGTGACATGTAACGGTGCACAAGCACTTGGGTTAGCGCAGAGTAAAGGCCAGCTTAAAGTTGGCTACGATGCGGATTTAGCACTCTGGAATATCAATCAGCCAGCTGAATTATGTTACCAGTTTGGTGTTAATCCACTCGTTAACTTATTTCAGGCGGGCAATCGAGTTTTATAATCTCTAAACACCTGTTAATATAGCCTAAAGTTAAACTAGTAGCGTCATGCAAATGCGATACTGGTTTATTTTATGGTGTCAGTTGCGATGGATTGCAGTATCACAAAGTCTCGTTATTCGCTTATCGGCTATACAAATCCACTCTGATTGATTACTCTTAATTATTAAGCAGTACTTGCTGCAATAAGCTTCTGGAAGTATGAAGATGAACAGATGTTTATCTAGATTTTATGGCGTGATTGCCATGCTGTTAATGCCCCCTGCCGTTGCCAGTGATACGCTGGAATTTTCGCTATTCGTTAGTCCTCTAATTATTGGGTTACTGCTTAGTGGGCTTTTCGTACTTCGCCAACTCAAACTAAACACGCGACTACGAGAATCAACACTCACGCTAGTATGTGTCGGTTCGATTATCCAAGTGCTGGCAATTGAGTTTGCCATGGAGTACCAACGCGCATTAATTCTAATTGGTTCGACAATTATGTGGTTAAGTGTGTATTTATCTAATCGCATGTACATGATGAATGTGCCAAAAATTGCCCATTGGATAGACAAGGTGGTAGCGTTAATTACCTTAGCATATGCATTGGCATTAGCGCTATTGCCTAATGTGAATGGCTACATGGTTTGGGGCGGGTTTGGGCTCATTATCGTATTTGTGCATGCGCTAAGTGTTCGTGCGAAATTACAACAGTTGCCATCGCAAAAACAAACAGAATTCATCACTCTTTCAGCATTAACACTTTATATTGCGGTAGGTTATTTTTGGTTGAATGCGAATCTGCCAAATAGCCTTTTTTCACTTGTTATCCTGCTAACATGTGTTGCTTTCTTGTGGGGGAAACTCGCTGAATCCCTTGTTTGGCGACGTCAACATGAAGACTCAACAATCGAACCAGAAAGCCAAGTCAGTAGCCATTTCCTCGATCCAATTACCAATTTACCCAATTACCAACATGCTATTCGAAAGTTGAAACTTTTGAACCATCAAGTATTGAAAGATCAATATATTGCAATTGTATTTAAACCGGTAAATTTTCAAGAAGTGAACCGGGTGCTTGGTCATCAAACGTCTGATATTTTACTACTACAACTCGCCTATAGCTTACAAAAAGCAGTAATCGAAAGACGCCAACTGGTCAATTTTAATGATTCAAACGATGCAGTTCGCATTGCACGACTTCAAGGGCTTGATTTCTTGATGGTCATCGACACGTCTCACATTCAGCATTCAGCTTACATTGAAGTTGAAGATATTTGTCGTAAGTTATTAGAAGCGGTTCCCACAGCACTAAGTTTTAAGAGCTTTTCTTTAAACTTTGATCTGGCTTTTGGCGTGGCAGTGAGTGAAGCACAATTTTCTGATATAGATTTGCTGGTTAAGTATGCCAGTGATGCGCTGTTAGAGGCTGAGCAACAGGGTCGTCAAATCGTTTATTTTGATTACAAAAAAACCATATTTGCAGAGCAACAGTTGCTTAATATGGAAAAGCTGAAGTTGGATATTTCTCGTGGTCAGCTTGATTGGCTGTTACATCCACAAGTGTCAATGCAAGATGAGCAGCTGGTTGGCGTAAAAATAGAAAGTGAATGGCGTGGCCTCAATGGCGATGTGTTATCGAAACGTGATTTTCGTGAAGTCGCTGAGTTTAGCGGTGAAATTTATCCTTTAACTAAAATTGCCATTAGAAAAGCGTTCGATTTGCTTTATGCAATGCACAACAAAGGTGTGCGTTGTAATGTGGCTATTGAGCTCTCTAGTGCAGAACTATTGCAGCCCGATATTATTGAATTCATTAAGTCGGTTGCTGACAATGTAGGGATTTCGAGTAAGTATCTGATGCTGGATATTGATGAATCATTGCTGATGGCAGCTAGCGAGCAAACCAAAGCGTTTATCGATCAATTGAAAAAGAATGAAGTATCTATGGCAATTGACAACTTTTCCGGTAGTTATGAGGCATTAAGGTACCTAAGGCGTACTATCGTCACCCAAGTCAAAATCGACTGCAGCAATTTAAATGAGCAAGGTGATAGTACAGACAAAGTCATCATAAACGCGTTGATAAGTCTAATTCGAAAAATGGATTTAATGTTGATGGCCACACATATTGATACACAAGATGCCCGCGACACATACTTGTCTATTGGCGGAAATTATGGGCAGGGGCGTGTAGTTCAACGGCGCCTGCCTATAGAAAAATTTGATGGGTGGTTCCAAGACTGGTTAGTTAAAAATCCAATCAATAAAGTTGAATAACACTTATTCAATATCGAGAGGATCGGGGGAGAGAATAATACCTGTATTATCAGCGTAAACATGATCATCAGGTAAAAAGGTGACACCACCAAAATTTACGGCTGCGTCTTTCTCGCCAGTATCATCATTGCTTGCCCCGACAGGAATTGCAACGAGCCCTTGAACACCAATGTCAATATCTTCCAGTGCATCAACGTCTCGTACACTACCGTAGCAAATTATACCTTCCCAGCCATTCTTAGCAGCAGCTTCTACAATATACGCATCAAGCAGTGCTCGGCGAGTTGAACCTCCACCGTCAATAACCAATACTTTTCCTTGACCGTCAGACTCAGCAATTTCAGTAATTAATCCATTTGCTTCAAAGCACTTTACTGTAACAACTTGACCACCAAATGAATTCCGTCCGCCATAGTTACAAAATATTGGCTCTACTACATCAACCAACTCTGCGTACAAATTACATAATTCCGACGTGTTATATTCCATAGTATTTGCCTATCAATGTTAATTACTGACTAGAGCTCGCTGACTTTGAGGTTCAAGTTTTATTCAACTTGAGCGTGTTCTGATCGCGGCGCTCGGTTTATAGCATCGTTGCTCGTTGTCAAAATCTTTCACAGCTTCTTCATTCTGATCGCGTCAAGTACCGACAGTCAGATGCAAAAGTGTACAACAAAGGTAAACACGCTCTAACTCAACCAGTATAACTACACCAGCCGATGTTACAACCATTTGGCTGCAAATTAATGACATAGATAGATAAAATGCGTGATTGTTCCCAATCGAGTTTTTAATGATGTGCATCTCGTTTAACGCTTGATAAATAATTGGTTGCTGGTATTCAACAACCCCATTGTGATCGCTCGTGCATTTTCTATATCGCTTTAGAAGGATACGTTTGCAACTTGTAATTTCTAACAAAAAGCTATGTAATGAGATAATAACTCTCTATTTAATTGAAATATGGCTGAAAAGTTTCTGGCGCTAGGATCATTATTTACGGCACAAGCATTAATACTTATTGCTTTGTCGCTAGTGTTGATTGCCTACTACCGAAGAAACCATCAGCGTTATTTAAAATTTTGGGCACTTTCATTATTGGCGATGACTTTAAGCCAAGGCAGTGCCGCCCTGATCAGCTACAACTATCAATTAGTCCAAACCTCAGTTACTCATAACCTGCTCATATATTTGAAGCAATTAATGCACTATTTGTTCATCTCACTTTTAGTCTTAGGGACATTCGAGGCGTTGAAGCCGAATAGGGTGAGACGAGGCATGGTGCTTTATGTTGTCACAAGCTGCTTTTTACTGGCAGCATTGCTGCCACTGCTTTATGGCTTTGAACAAGGCGCGGTATTTAGCCGATTTTATGTTGGTGTAAGCCTGCCGTCATTCATTTTAGGATGTGGGTTCATTTTTCTCTCTTCGTTCTTGTTTACATCTGGACAATTACACTTTTCGGCTCGTCTGCTATTTAACTTGAGTTTGTTAGCAGGGTGCCGTTATTTATTGTTTTCATTTTTGTCCATTATGGCTGTCACAGAAGATTGGTTTCGATTACTCGGCCAGCAATTAGTTTATGTAGATTTAGTCGTCTATATGTTGCTCGGATTTGTCATGTTAATTTGGCTTCATGGTGCGGAACAAAATGCAGCGGAAACGGCAATAAATCGAGTAAAGTATCTCGGGAAACATGATTCGTTAACCGGTGCGTTAAATCGTGAACAAGTGTTTCAGAAACTAGCCAAAGCGATTGACGGAGTCTCAGAAAGCCAAACGCAATTGGCTATTTATCTTATCGATATTAAACAATTTAAGTTCGTTAACGATACTTATGGTATTAGTACGGGTGATTTAATTTTGGGCGAGATTGCTAAACGACTTAACGATAGTATTTTAATTCCGATGCTTGTAGGAAGGCTAAGCGGTGATTCATTTGTCTTTGCCATTGAAGTGCATCGTGAAAGTCAGTATGAGCAAGCAATTGAACACTTACATGAGCTTATTTCCCATCCTTATCGTTTTAATCAACAGGTTATTCATTTGCAATGTTGTATTGGATACTGTCATTTTCCCGAGCATGGCGACAAGGCCGAGGATTTATTGCAAAAGGCGAATTTAGCGTTGTTTCAGGCAGAATCCCAAAATTTGCCGAGCGTGCAATATAAATCCGGTATGCAATCGCGAGGACGTTATCTGGTTGCTGCGGAAAAAGAGATCAAAACAGCGATGCAACGAAAAGAATTCGTTCTTTATTTTCAGCCGCAACTAAATTTGGTCACAAATAAACTTGATGGTGCAGAGGCATTGGTGCGATGGCTTCATCCTGAAAAGGGCTTATTGCCTCCCAGTGAATTTTTGTCAGATATAGAACAGCTGGGTTTAAGTAGTGAATTTGATTCTTATATTGTCGATTTAGCGTGTCAAATAAATGCCAAATGGTATCAGCAATTCAAGCGACGAATTTCTTTGGCGGTAAATATATCGGCAGTTGAGTTTCAAGATCCTAAGTTAGTTTCGAATATACAGGCAGTATTGAAAAAATACGATATTCCACCTGTTTACTTAGAGCTGGAAATTACAGAAAACATCGTGATTACCGACATCAATATGGCAATGGATACGATTGTGACATTGCAAAATATGGGGATTAAAGTGTCGATTGATGATTTTGGTACTGGCTATTCATCCTTAGCTTACTTGCGAGAATTACCGATAGATAAGATAAAAATAGATCGAAGCTTTATCAATGAATTTACACAAAACGATTCTGACCTGACAATCGTTAAATCAATGATTAAGCTGTCCCATGGTTTGGGTAAGCGTGTTCTAGCAGAAGGCGTTGAGACCTCAGAACAATTGCAATTGTTAAGAAACCTTGGCTGTGATGCAGTACAAGGGTATTTCGTATCTAAGCCTATTTCAGAAGAGGCTTTTTGTAAGTACTTTTCTCGTAAATAGGATTATTCCTCAATTATTTTCGCCAATTATCTCCAATTTCTCCACAGCGTCTATACTGAATGCTAAACGGTAATAATTCTTGAACTGGTCAAAGGTGAGTTATGCTCATAAAGCACAAACTGATCGCTAACACAGGGATTTTGGTGGTTGCGTTATTGTTTATGTTGGTTTTATTAACATATTCGGTAAATTCTTTAGAATCCGACATTAGAGTCGCTCGAAAATTAGGTGATGTTGAAACTGGAGTGTTACAGCTTAGGCGTCATGAAAAGGACTTTATCGCACGTAAAGATCTTAAATACCTCGATAAATTCAAAAAAACTCAAAAGGCATTAACTACTGACACGTCGTTTGTACGAGGGAAGTTTGAAGAGTTGGGGCTAGAAACCAATGATATTGCACAATTATCTAGTGTACTTGACGCGTATTACAAAGGATTCGAAAAACTTGTCAGTGCGCAACAAGTGATAGGCCTTAACCCCAAAGACGGTCTTTATGGAACTTTGCGAGGCGCTGTGCACAATGTGGAAAGCTTACTCGAAGGCGCAGACTACAAGTTGCTTAGCGATATGTTACAGCTAAGACGTAATGAAAAAGACTTTATGCTGCGGTTAGATGAAAAATACTGGACTCGCTGGAACGACAATGCGAGTGCGTTTGTCAGTAACGTACGAGCGAGCTCGCTAGATAGTGATACTAAAGAAGAGGTTATTGCCAATATCGGTGAGTATCAAAAGGCATTTGGAGACTTAGTTTCTGCTCAAAGGGGCTTAGGCTTTAGCGCAGACCAGGGAATATTAGGTGAAATGCGTAATGCGGTACATGAGGTAGATACCGTATTAGAGAGATTATTAACATCGAGCAAGGAAGCGGTTGCGGCACATAAATCGTTTGTTGAAACGTCTGCTTACACCGTATTTTTTGTCGTGCTGATTGTTGCAATTGGCTTTGCTTTGGTCATGAGTCGTAGCATTCTAGCGGGCATAAATCAATTGAATGAAACCATGAATAGAGTTGCAGAAACCAAAGATTTGTCACTTATTGTGGATGAAAGCAGCAAAGATGAAATTGGGGGCATGGCACATGTATTTAATAGCATGATAGGTAGCTTTCGTAATCTAATTGTACAAGTCAATCAGTCAGTTGATACGGTTAACGACGCTACAGATAAGCTATCTAATAACATCCATGCTGCAAATGAAGGAGTGGATGCTCAAATTCAGCAAACAGACTTAGTCGCAACGGCTGTTACTGAAATGGTGGCAACGGTAGATGAAATAGCTAACAACACACATGAAGCGGCCAACAAAGCAGAAACAACGAACCTAAACGCAGTTAAAGGTAAAGAGGGCGTAGAGTCGACTATTAGTCAAATAGATGAGTTATCGGCTAAGTTACTTGAATCAGAGAGCGTGGTACAAGATTTAGCGAAAGACAGCGATACGATAGGTTCTGTACTTGATGTGATTCGTGGCATCGCTGAACAGACCAACTTACTTGCTCTCAATGCTGCAATCGAGGCTGCGCGTGCAGGCGAGCAGGGAAGAGGCTTTGCTGTTGTAGCCGATGAAGTAAGAACCCTAGCAAGCAGGACTCAGGACTCTACACAAGAAATTGAAGGAATTATTAGTTCGTTACAAAGTCGTACCAAAGAGATTGTTTCGCATATGGCAGCGTGTCGTACGCAGGGGCAAGAGAGTGCAGATCAAGCCAGTTCGGCTGGTCAAATGCTTGAGCAAATCACTCAAGATGTATCAACCATTATGGATATGAATACCGCAATCGCCACCGCGATACAGGAACAAAGCACGGTTGCATCTGAAGTTAATAAACACGTCGTTCTTATTAGAGATGTTGCTGAACAGTCAGGGCAGGCAGCCGCACAAAATGCGCAAATGAGTGAAGAATTATCTCAACAAGCTGATGTACTCAATCGAGAAGTTAACCAGTTTAAGGTTTAGTTGAGTTAGATTATGATTCAATTGAAAAAGGCGCCTCGGCGCCTTTTTTGTATTAATTGCTGTATTTGAAACGACTATAAGATAAAACGGCTCAAATCTTCGTTTTGAACCACTTCATTGAGTGTTTCTTTGACAAATTGTTCGTTAATTTCGATATGTTCACCTGAACGATCGTTGGCGGTATATGAAATTTCTTCCGTTAATCTTTCCATCATTGTATGCAAGCGACGCGCGCCAATATTTTCGGTAGATTCGTTTACTTGCCACGCAGCTTCAGCTATTGCTCTTATGCCATCTTCACTGAACGACATTTGCACACCTTCAGTCGCCATTAATGCAATATACTGCTCAGTTAACGACGCATTTGGCTCGGTTAATATGCGCACAAAATCTTCGGTGGTTAACGCTTTTAATTCCACGCGAATTGGCAGTCGGCCTTGTAATTCAGGGATTAAATCTGAAGGTTTAGCCATTTGGAACGCACCAGAGGCAATGAACAATATGTGATCTGTTTTAACCATACCGTGCTTGGTAGTTACTGTAGAACCTTCTACTAATGGTAACAGGTCACGCTGTACACCTTCTCTTGATACGTCTGGTCCAGAAGTATCACCTCGTTTACAAATCTTATCGATTTCATCAATGAACACGATGCCATTTTGTTCAACAGCTTCTAGCGCTTTAACTTTGATATCATCTTGATTAACAATTTTTGCTGCTTCATCTTCCTGCAGTGCTTTAAACGCATCCTTGATTTTTAGCTTACGTTTATTCGTTTTTTCGCTAGACATGCTTTGGAACATATTTTGTAGCTGAGACGTCATATCTTCCATGCCTGGCGGTGCCATAATCTCAACGCCTACTTGCGGGGCGGCGATATCGATTTCAATTTCTTTGTCGTTTAATTGACCTTCACGAAGCTTCTTTCTAAATACTTGACGCGTAGCAGAATTGTCCGTTTGCTCACTATTACCAAATGAATCTCGAGGGTTTGGAATTAATACATCCAAAATTCGTTCTTCAGCAGCTTCCTCAGCTAAGTGTTTGACGCGAGCCATTTCTTGCTCTTTTGTCATTTTGAATGCCATGTCAGTAAGATCACGAATGATCGTTTCAACTTCTTTGCCGACATAGCCAACTTCAGTAAATTTAGTTGCTTCTACTTTAATAAATGGTGCATTGGCCAACTTCGCCAGTCGACGTGCGATTTCCGTCTTACCAACACCTGTTGGTCCAATCATCAAAATGTTTTTCGGAGTAACTTCTGTACGTAACTCTTCATTCAATTGCATACGACGCCAGCGATTTCTTAGCGCTATGGCCACTGCTCTTTTTGCGTCAGATTGACCAACAATGTGGCTGTCTAGTTCGTGTACGATTTCACGAGGGGTCATGTTCGACATGCGATATTCCTATGTTTGATCAATTAAAGTTCGTCAATTGTGTAGTGATGGTTGGTAAATACGCAGATATCACCGGCTATTTTCAGGGATTTTTCTACTATTTCAGTCGCCGACAATTCGGTATTTTCTAACAGCGCGGTTGCTGCCGATTGTGCATAGTTACCGCCGCTACCAATGGCTATTAGGTCGTGTTCAGGCTGCACTACGTCGCCATTTCCTGTAATAATAAGTGATGCGGTCTCATCAGCGACAGCAAGAAGTGCTTCTAACTTTCGTAATGCTCGGTCACTGCGCCAATCTTTGGCAAGCTCCACTGCAGCTTTTGTTAAGTGCCCTTGGTGCATTTCTAATTTGCTTTCAAAACGTTCAAACAATGTAAAGGCATCTGCCGTACCACCGGCAAAACCTGCCAGCACCTTACCGTTGTATAAACGGCGCACTTTTTTCGCATTACCTTTCATTACGGTATTACCAAGCGATACTTGGCCATCACCGCCTATAGCAACTTTGCCATTGCGTCTTACAGAGACAATTGTAGTCACACTAAACCTCGGTAGTTTGTGCCGATAAGGAATATCGGCGTTATCAATGTATTTCTAGATAAGGGGAAGGAGGGTGATTTTCAAGTCAAAGAGCGATAATTTATGACAAATCATCGCCACAGCCATATTTTACAATGGTTTACATTGTTACTACTGAGTTTGTGTTTGTCGCGCTCTGCATCACGTTTTTTCGTGTATGGTCCAAGAAACACTTTATACCATGTGCCTGTTGTACCTTTGGCAGAGGAAATTTGAGATTCTAAACCTACAAATGCTATTTTAGCTTTCAGTACTTCTGCCTGTTTCATTGTTCTAAATGAACCACATTGCAACTTATGTGGCCCAGTGCTTTCTACGGTATATTCACCTTCATCAACTTCTTTGCTTTCTAACTCTTTTACATACGCCCATTTTTCTTTAGGAGGAGCAGGTAACTTAGTTGTTTCTTTGGGGGCTGGTTTTGAAGCTGATACGGAGTGCTCTGGCTGTTTGTCCTTAATTGTCCATAAGCCATAACTGAAGGCACTAACCGCTAGTAAAGTAATGACAGCGACCACTTTTGTCTTTAATGCTATGCCTTCATGAGCTGTTTGTGCTTCACTACTTTTTTTGTAAGGGCTTTTCTTTTTACTCGCAGAACGAGCAACATAATCTTGATGCGCCATATAGAAAGGACCGATGAAATTTAAACTGATGCGAAGGGCATTGTATCGAACATCTTGGAAAAATAAAGCAGTAATATGCGAGTGGCATAGCAGTGCTTCAACTATGGTATGGTGCAATTACCAAGTTAGGTCTGTCGGATCAACATCAATTGTCCAACGTACTTTACTGGCAGTTGCAATATCTGTCGCATAATTTAGTAGTTGTCGGATGTTGTGGTGCAATGCCTGCCGAGTTGGCGATTGTAATATTAGGTGGTAGCGGTATTTTCCGGCTTTTTTCTCCATGACGGTGGGTAAAGGGCCTGCAAACTTACCCTGTTCGATGGGGGTCTGGCTGAGTTCTCTTAAAAACTTCTCTGGATACGAAGGATAATTGGCTTCAGCGCGAACTAATACCTGAAAAGAATACGGTGGTAGTTGGGCTAATCTTCTTTCTTCTAAGGCCAGTGTTGAAAAGTGGCGATAACCATTGTGCTTGAGGTCTTGTAATAATGGGTGTTCCGGATAACGTGTTTGAATTAAAACGCGACCAGGTTTACTGGCGCGGCCTGCTCTGCCCGCCACTTGCACTAATAGCTGCGCCATATACTCTGACGCGCGATAGTCATAACTAAACAATGCGCCGTCAACATCTAATATGGCAACCAAAGTAACATCGGGAAAATGATGTCCTTTGGCTAACATTTGTGTACCAATCAGTATTTGATGTTCCTTCTTAGCTACTTGATCTAATAGTTTAGCGAGTTCCCCTTTTCTACGTGTACTATCACGGTCTATCCTCACGCAACTGCATTCAGGGAATGTCGCCGCCAAATACTGCTCTAGCTGTTCAGTACCAACTCCCTGTGCTTTAATGCGAATACTTCCACAGTTAGCACATTGTGTAGGGATGCGCTTTTGGCTATTGCAGTGGTGACATATTAATAAGCCTTGTTTTTGATGTAGGGTATAAGTTGAATTACAGCGATTACATTCAGCTAACCAATTGCACTCCTGACAGTTAATGGCCGGAGCGTAGCCTCTTCGATTCAAGAATATTAATACTTGTTCATGTTTGGCTAGGGTTTGTTCTATGGATCTACGTAAAGTTGAAGAAATACCAGATTCGAGCGTCTGGTTTGTTGTATCTATAAGGTCTAATTTAGCTTCAACACTGTTGCCTGCGCGTTTGGATAAACGGTGATAGAAGAATTTGCCAGTCGTAGCATTGTGAATTGATTCAAAGCTTGGTGTCGCACTACCCAATACAATTGGAATGTTTAGTTGCTTTGCACGCATAATGGCGACATCGCGTGCATGATAACGCAACGTATCTTGCTGCTTAAATGAGGCGTCATGTTCTTCGTCAATAATTATAAGGCCCAACTGTTGCAGGGGCATAAATACAGCTGAGCGAGTACCTATTACAATTGCTGCTTTACCTTGATGGGCGGCTTGCCATGTTTGCAAACGTTCCTTTTCATTCAAGCCTGAATGATTAAGATATATTGGCACGTCAAAGCGGTTTTCGAAGCGCGACAGCATTTGTGGCGTCAATCCAATTTCTGGTACTAAGACCAACACTTGTTGCTCCGCTGCAATGACTGCTTCTATCGCTTGTAAATAAACTTCGGTTTTTCCACTGCCTGTAATGCCATCAACTAAATGGCAGCAAAATGATGTTAGCTGTTGCGTGATTGCAGTTACTACTATCGCTTGTTCGGTCGACAGTTTGTGCTTATTACGTTGGTTTATGTGTGAAGCACTCCAGCAATATGGTGTGTCGGACGATATAAATGGTTCAATTAGGGCCTTGTTTTTCAGGGCGTTTAATTGGGCTTTTTCAAACCCTAACTGCTTTAGCTCTTGCCACGATAAATTGGGTTGCTCGGCAATAGCCTGATAGAGTTGGAACTGCTTAGGTGCGCTAGAGGCAATTTTATCTATCATGGCTTGAGCTTGAGTTGAACAGGTTCGCCAACGTTCAATAGGAGGGATTACCTCTCTGTCTATTTTTCTTAGTGCGGCGGGCAGTGCTAAATGATAGACCTCACCAATCGGGTGATGATAATAGTTGGCGACTAAGGTTATGAGCCTGACAATGCCAGTGGGTAATGGAAATTCGTCGTCAGGAATGCTGATGATTGACTTAAGCTTGTCTTCCTCTATTAACGTGCCTTGCGTCATACTTACTATAACGCCAATAACCTGCCTGCCACTAAATGGTACCAATACGCGCCTACCAATCGCTTCTTGATCTATTTTTATCGATTGAGGCAAGCGATAGGAAAATAGCTGGCGTAATGGAACGGGTATAGCAACTTGAACAATCGTTAATGACACAAAAAATATCAATCGTTAGACAAAGATAAGAAGCTATTGTGACCGACACCGCGAACAAATAAAAGCGCGATTTTATAGAACAAAATCTAAAGTGCTAAAATGGGTAAAAATCAGCCAGAAAAAGCTTGTCATTCAGCTTACTTGTCAGTACAATTCGTCCCCATTAAATTTAACTCGTATGGTGCTTGACAAGATCAAGTGGCGATACGGCCTATTATTGAGGTTTCCCATGAAAGAAGGTATTCACCCTAATTACGTTGAAATTAAAGCACATTGCTCATGTGGTAATGTAATCAACACTCGTTCAACTTTAGGTAAAGACATTCACTTAGACGTATGTTCTGAGTGTCACCCATTCTACACAGGCAAGCAAAAAGCTGCTGAAACAGGTGGTCGTGTTGACAAATTCAACAAACGTTTTGGTGCATTGGCTAAGAAGTAAAACCCTATCACTGAAAAGTTTGACTAAAGGCGCTTATATAGCGCCTTTTTTTATGTTCAGGCGCTTCGAATGTTCCGATGCTCATTTGATGCAATGCTCTTTTCCCACTACACATCTAAAAATAAATTTATTTTTATTTAAACCCTTTTTCCGCATACTACATCTAATTAAATAACAAGCAATTACGGGTACATTTTTTGGATAGTACGCAGGTTATTAACGCTGAAAAACGCTTCGCAGCTGAGAATGAGCAAGAGTGGATCGCCCTCGTACAACAGGGTAATCAACCTGCTTTTCTCAAGATATATCAGCTGTATCACAAAAAAATCTATGCACATTGTTGGCGAATGTTAGCCGATAAAGAAAGCGCTGAAGATGTGTGTCAGGAAGTGTTTGTTCAAGTATGGAAAAAAATCAATCTGTTTCGCGGTGAAAGCAAGTTTTCGACTTGGCTATATAGTGTGGCAACCAATGTGGTGCTTGGCCACTTGCGCAAACAAAAAAACTGGTGGCAAAACGTGTTTAGCATTGAAGACAATGTTGTTGAAGAACCAACGGAAGATATGCACGAACTGTCAGAAATTGATAAACACATAATGAAATTGCCCCAGCGGGCACGACACGTGTTTGTACTGTTTGCAGTTGAAGGATATCGACACGAGGAAATCGCTAAAATGTTGAATATGGCTGTCGGTTCCAGCAAAGCGCAATATCACCGTGCAAGGCAATTATTAAAAGAGTGGGTAAGCGAATGAGTAATAGTAAATCTGTAGATAAAGTGGCAGATAGTCTAGCTGAGCTGCCAGAAGAGTTGACGCCTGACCGAGATTTGTGGCCCGGAATTGAAAAAGCCATAGCGGTGACACCCCAAGATAGGGTGAATACGTCAGACAAACGTTTTATACCTGTAGCTTGGGCAGCTTCAGTGGCGCTCGCTGCCGTGTTAACTTGGCAGGTAATGACGCCAGTTGAACACTCAGGGCCATTAACGACTGATTTAGTGAGCGTAATGGAATACGATTTTAATGAACAAAAGTCTGTCATGTTGGCAAGTTTTGGGCAACCGAACTTATCGTCTTTACCTGCAGACATGCAGGCGCAATTAGCTTCGCTAAAAAAAGCAAGGCAGTCGATAGTTAATGCGCTCAAAGAGCAGCCAAACAATAGCGATCTTCTTAACTTGTTACGTTATACGCAACAGCAAGAATTGAATTTGATAGAGAAATTATATAGTCCCCAATGGCAGACAATATAGTGGTAAACGAATTAATTTACAGTGAAGTGACTAGCTTTACATCGAGGTATTTATGCGAGACTTATTAACTTATTCCACAGTACTATTATCATTAATGGCGTTTTCTACGGTTGCCTTTGAAAGTGTTGATAAAAAGCTGGCTGCCAGTGGTGTTAACCACGTTATTATTGAAAACCAACGTGGAAACGTAAGCATTAAAGGTGGGGATTACTCGAGTGTTTCTGTTTCCGGTGAATTAGATAAAAAAGCAGAAGGGTTTACTTTTGAAAAAGATGGCTCAACGATTTTTATTAAAGTTGAAATGCCCAATCACTATCGTAGTAGTTGGAGCGATAATGATGGTTCTGATTTGCAAATAGTACTGCCTGAAAAGCTAAAAGTGAGTTTCAACGGCGTTTCTTCTGATGTCGAAATTGGCAATATTGCTAGTGGCGCAGAAATTAAAACAGTAAGTGGTAATATTGATGCACAAAACTTAAAAGAGCATGTAGAGCTCAACTCTATAAGCGGTGATATCAGCACGAAAAAACTAAGAGGAAAGCTGTTTATTAGTACGGTAAGCGGCGAGATTAAAGATCGTGAATCATCGGGCAGGCTGTCAATGCAGGCGGTAAGTGGTGATATTGATAGCAAAAGTGAAGCAACAGAAGTATCTATTGAAACGGTTAGCGGAGAGATTGAGTTAACGTTGGGTGAAGTAGAAGATATAGAGATTTCGACGGTTAGTGGTGAAGCGGAAGTGTCGTTGACGTTAGCTAAAAATGGCATGATGAAGATGTCGAGTGTTAGTGGTGATTTAGATGCTGTGTTTAATGGCGACGTATCGGCAAACTTTAAGTTAAAAACTAATGCTGGTGGTGATATCAAAAATAAAATTACCAGTGATAAACCTGAACGCGGCAAGTATGTTCGCAATGCAAAACTAAGTTTCGACACAGGCGATGCTTCAGGTACGGTACGCGCTACAACAGTGAGCGGTACCATCAGCGTGGCTCAACGATAAAGAATTAGTTTTCTCTTACTATTTCGGCATCACTCAATGAGTGATGCCTTTTATGTTCAGGAAGAACGGCATGCCGCACCCTTCGATTGCTACGCATTCTGGGTGGTCGGGGTTATGTGATCTTTCGACAAGCGCAGGATTAGTCAGGCTCGATACATACGCTCTTGATTCGCTCTCCGTTTAGTGTGACAGCGATGTGTAAGTCACGCCATAATTTCTCCATCGCCATTATCTTCATTGATTAAAGACTCTTGTTAGAATTCGACTAAGATTAATTCAATTGGTATAAGCTCATACATGACGTTTGTCATTGTTTAATTCACCGCGATTAATTGACTTCGATAGCTACATAAATTAAATTGTGCGCAATTAAATTTTGAGTGATTCGTTTTGAGAGGTATATGTGGAACAGTATTATTGGACCAACTTGGCGATATTTGTAGGTATTGTAACTTTAGTAATTCAAACTTTCGTAGCAATGCGTGCGCACCGTAAACAAACACAATATATTCCGGGCATAGTGAATGAAAAGCTTGGCCACGAATCGTTTGTGTTTAGGAGTCATCGCACTTATCAAAACAGCTTAGAAAATGTGCCGTTAATGTTTTTCACTGTTGGGCTTGCAATGATTGTTGGCGTTGCGCCGCATATTCTAGCCATACTGACATGGGTATTTGTTATTGCGCGAATTATTCACATGGTGTTGTACTATAAAATTGCGACAGAAAAGAACCCGAGTCCACGCAGCTATTTCTTTTTAATTGCTTTTTTAGCCAACGTAGCAACACTGTTCTTTATCGGTGGGACTTTTCTGAGTTAAGCTGAAAACGTTTATTGATATCGATTAGTTTATCGCCTTGAGCAATGCTTCACACAACCCCTTGAGTTGTTGGCGTTGTTCAGAGGAGAAGGGAAGTTCACATAACAATAGTTGTGGAATTTTCACCGCTTCTTTTTGAAGGTCATTACCTTGTGATGATAATGATATCACCATCACACGTTCGTCTTCTTGACTCCGATTACGATGAATATACCCTTTCGACTCGAGCCTCTTAAGCAGAGGTGTTAGCGTGCCGGAGTCTAACCCTAATTGCTCACCGAGCTGTTTAACGCTCACTTGCTTTTTTTCCCACAGCACCATCATCGCGATATATTGCGGATAGGTTAAATCAAGCTTTTTTAAATGAGGTGTATACAAACGCACTACGGCATTTGCCGCACTGTACAGAGGAAAGCATACTTGGCTAGCTAGACTAAGTGGATTGATTGATTCTGACATTCATTAACACGCTAAATTTACATGCGAGTATGATAAACAAGATTTTAGCTGACCGCTATGTGGAATTACTGATAGTATTACTTTTGCCTATCTGGCAAATTAGCATACCAATTGGTATTATTGCGGCAATACGCTAACAGCCCCAACAACAAACCATTTGTTTGTGAGTCTGAAACATCAATACTAAGGTTAATCCATGGCAGAACGCAAGCCAGAGAAATTCTCAAAGGACAAAGCATTTAATCGTGACAAGCAAGTTGAAGCGCTTAAAGTTCCTCCTCATTCGCTAGAAGCTGAGCAATCAGTACTCGGTGGATTGTTATTGGACAATGAAGCCTGGGATCGCGTTGGCGAAAAAGTCGTTGCTCAGGATTTTTATAGCCGCTCTCATCGAATTATTTTTGAAACCATCGGGGCGCTTATCGAGCTAGGCGAGCCAGTCGATTTGATCACGCTATCTGAAGCGCTTGAAAACGATCAAAAGCTTGATGATGCCGGCGGTTTTGTCTATCTCGCCGAAATGATGAAAAACACGCCTAGTGCGGCGAATATCACGGCATATGCAGAAATTGTTCGTGAACGTGCTGTGACCCGCGAAATGATCAGTGTCGCAAACGAAATAGCGGAAGCTGGCTTTGATACGCAAGGACGTACTAGCGCTGATCTCCTTGATTTTGCTGAAACTAAAGTATTCCAAATTGCCGAGAAACGCGCGAGTAAATCGGAAGGGCCTGAAAATATTCATTCGGTGTTAGAAAAAACAGTAGACCGAATTGAAAAGCTCTATCAGCAGCCTCATGACGGTGTAACAGGGGTTTCTACTGGTTTCAGTGATCTAGATAAGATGACTGCCGGTCTGCAGCCTTCAGATTTGATTATTGTAGCGGCTCGTCCTTCAATGGGGAAAACAACCTTTGCGATGAACCTCGCTGAGAATGCTGCGATGACAGCTGATAAGCCTGCGCTAATATTCAGCTTAGAGATGCCTTCAGAACAAATTATGATGAGGATGCTTGCGTCTCTTGGTCGTATTGACCAAACCAAAATCAGAACAGGTCAATTAGGCGATGAAGATTGGGCGAGGCTCTCTTCTACGATGGGTTTGCTGATTGAAAAAGGAAAAATGTTCATTGACGACGCCGCAGGTTTGACGCCGACAGAAGTTCGCTCCAGAGCTCGCCGTATTGCGCGTGATCATGGCGGAATAAGCCTCATCATGGTGGATTACTTGCAATTAATGCGAGCGCCTCAATTTGCCGACAACCGTACACTTGAGATTGCCGAAATTTCACGTTCACTCAAAGCGTTAGCGAAAGAATTAGAAGTGCCGGTTGTTGCACTGTCACAGCTGAACCGTAGTTTGGAGCAACGTGCGGACAAACGTCCGGTTAACTCTGATCTTCGTGAATCGGGCTCAATCGAGCAGGACGCCGATTTAATTATGTTCATTTATCGTGATGAGGTTTATCACGACGACTCTGAATTTAAGGGCATGGCTGAAATTATCATTGGTAAGCAACGTAATGGTCCAATTGGTCGTGTTCCATTGACATTCCAAGGGCAATTTTCACGATTTGACAATTATGCGGGTCCACATGTACTAGAGGAGGACTAGTCGAGAGCATGACAATTTCAACTGCTACGGCTGTCATTGACCTAAAAGCATTGGGTCATAATTTTTCTGCGATCCAACAAATTGCACCAAACAGTAAAATTCTCGCCGTATTGAAAGCCAATGCATACGGACATGGACTAGAGCGAATTGCTAAGGCGCTACCTCAAGCCGATGCATTTGGTGTGGCGCGAATTGATGAAGCGCTGGCGCTGCGTGCCGGTGGTGTAGTTAAACCCATCGTTTTGTTAGAGGGCTTTTTTAATAGCGAAGACCTTGCTGTACTGGCGGTGAATAACATCCAAACAATTATTCATAATCGCGAACAACTCGATGCGATTTGTGATGCAACCCTAGACCGCCCCGTAAAAACTTGGCTTAAAATCGATACGGGTATGCATCGTCTAGGCATAGCGCCTGAAGAATTCGAAGAGTTTTACCAGCGATTAACGCAAAGCGAAAACGTGCAACCAGGCATTGTGTTAATGAGCCATTTAGGCTGTGCAGATGAAACCGAAAGCCTTGCGACTAATAAGCAACTAGCGTTGTTTAAACAGCTAACTTCAGTAGTTAATTGCGATGCCAGTGTCGCAAATTCAGCAGGTATCTGCGCGTGGCCAGAAAGCCATTATCAATGGGTTAGACCGGGATTACTGATGTATGGTGTATCACCTATGAGTGAGAACGATCAAGCGTTCGTACCTGATATCAAGCCTGTCATGACATTACAATCGAGTGTTATTGCCGTGAGACCACTTAAGGCGGGAGAACCTGTGGGCTATGGTGGTGCCTGGGCAAGTGACAAAGATACGACAATAGGGGTAGTGGCTGTCGGTTATGGCGATGGTTATCCACGTCATGCCCAAAATGGCACACCAGTGCTCATTAATGGTAAACGATATCCGCTTGCTGGCCGAGTTTCGATGGACATGATAACTGTAGATTTAGGATCTGAAAGCAATGTTTCGGTTGGTGACGTGGCCACTTTGTGGGGCAAGTCATTACCTGTTGAAGAAATTGCCCGCTGGTCAACAACCATTCCATATGAACTACTATGTAACATCACTCGTAGGGTGCAAATGACACTTGCATAGCCCTACTACTCAAAAGTGATTATGGTTATTTATCACTTTCACCGTTAAGTGTTAATACGATAGTTCTGCTGTCACCATGGTCCCGATGCTCGCCTAAGTATATTCCCTGCCACGTACCAAGTTGTAAGCGGCCACGTTTTATAGGGATTGTGAGTTCACTGCCTAAAGTGCTGGCTTTAATATGGGCTGGCATGTCATCGTCCCCTTCGTAGGTATGCTGATAGTATGGCGCTCTTTCAGGTACAAACTCGTTAAAATGTGCTTCCATGTCACTTCGTACCGTAGCGTCGGCATTTTCGTTAATTGTTAAAGAAGCAGAAGTGTGTTTGATGAATAAATGCAGTAAACCAATTGAGCAGTTTGGCATGGTAGAAAGCGCTTGCTCTATTTCACTGGTTATGAGGTGAAAGCCTCTGTATTTTGGGGATAGTCTTATTTCAGTCTGTTGCCACATATATTTTCCCAATCAAATTGTTTGAACTACGAGCCTCTATTTTAACAAATGGCTCATTAGTATGGTTGAGGAGAATTTATTATTATTCATTAGTAAACCACTTAGAAACAAGTGTTTGGTTAAGTTTGTGAACATACATAGTGTCATGCTGCCGATTAGGTAAACGTGGCGCCTCTTGAATTCTCAATTTTTGTACCCATATATAAGTGCATAGATGGCCAATTTGGGTCGTTTATTCAGAGGGCATTGTTATGCCTATCAATACCAAACCACCTCCACCATCTCCACCAGATTTAGACAAAATCTTGAACGAAGGAATGTTTAAGGTTCAACGCGCTTTTACGACAAAAAGTTCATTTACTCTCCTGCTAATATCGATTCTATTGTTAACTGCTGTCGCTGTCTGGACGTCTGTATATACGATACCAAGTGATTCGGTAGCTGTTGTAAAACTGTTTGGCAAGTATTCACGGCAAGTACCGCCAGGGCTACATTTCAAATATCCCTTTGGTATTGAAACGGCTACTGTCGTACCGATAAAACGCCAATTAAAGCAAGAGTTTGGATTCACTACTTCTGGTGCGCAAGATCCATTTCAAAATAGCCTCAATCATGATGAAAAGCGCGAAACACAAATGGTCACAGGCGACCTAAATGCGGCATTGGTAGAATGGGTAGTACAATATCGTATTTACGATCCGGTAAAATTTTTATTTGAAGTTAGAGGACCTAGTGAAACGCTCAGATATGTATCTGAATCTGTAATGCGTGAAGTGGTAGGTGATCGAACGGTTGATGAAGTGATTACAATAGGTCGACAAGAAATAGAGTCACAAGCATTAATCAAAATGCAAACCCTTTCAACCAAATACACTATGGGGATCAGCATAGATCAAGTACAGCTGAAGAATATTAATCCTCCCTTACCTGTACAAGAGTCATTCAACGAAGTGAATCAAGCGCAGCAGGAAAAAGAAAAGCTGATCAATGAAGCAAGGCGAGATTACAACAAAGTTATCCCACTTGCTCTCGGAGAAAAAGATCAACGTATTCGTGAAGCTGATGGGTATCGCTTGAAGCGGATAAATGAAGCACAAGGGGATATCGCTAGGTTTGACGCGTTACTTGCCCAGTATGTGATATCACCAGAAGTTACTTTTCGTCGTATTTATATCGAAACAATGCAGCAGGTCTTACCAAAAGTGCATTCAAAAATTGTTATTGATGAGTCGACGAAGAACTTATTGCCGCTGCTTAACCTTGAACAAGCAAGCAGCAAGTCAAAGCATGGAGTAAAACCATGATTTTAAAAAGTATCAAGATTTTTATCATTATTCTTATTTGTTTTGTCTTTACATTACAGCAAACGCTATACACCGTTGATGAAGTAGAACAAGTCATTATTACTCAATTTGGTAAACCAATTGGAGATCCCGTAATTGATGCGGGACTACATGCAAAATTGCCATTTATTCAGTCAGTCAATGCCATTGACAAGCGAATTCTAGAATGGGATGGCGCACCTTCAGATATGCCTACTAAGGACAAATTGTATATTTCTGTCGATCTTTTTGCACGATGGCGAATAACAGATCCACTCCAATATTTCTTAAGGTTACGTGACGAGCGCAGTGCGCAGTCTAGACTAGATGATATTTTAGGAAGTGAAACGCGCAATGCAGTGGCAAAGCATGAGTTGATTGAAATTATTCGCACAACAAATGATCGTGAGCCTTTACGCGATGCAAAGCAAACTGAGGTTGAAAGAGATCTAAAAATGGGCAACTTAGTTCCTATTAAAAAGGGCAGAAAATGGGTGGAAGAAGAGATCTTCACTGCTGCCGCTGAGAAAGTAAAAGTGTTTGGTATTGAATTGCTCGACATTAGATTCAAACGTATTAACTACAACGAAAGCGTGCGACCCAAAATATACGACCGCATGGTGAGTGAGCGTCGACAAATAGCTGAGCGTTTTTTATCAGAAGGCTATGGGGAAGCGGCGAGGATAAGAGGCAATAGAGTTAGAGATCTAAATAAAATTCAATCTGAGGCTTACAAGGAAGTCGAAATCATTAGAGGCTTGGCAGACGCGAAGGCTGCGGAGCTATATGCTTCGTCATATGGGCAAAGTTCAGATTCAGTTCGACTATACGAATTTATTAGTACGATGCGAGCTTATCCAGACATTATTTCAGACAATACGACGCTTGTTATGTCGACAGATAGTGATTTGTTTAAGTTCATTAATGGAATCAATAGTGCAAGTAACACAAAGTAACTATTTGGTATCGCTATTATTGCATGTTCAATTTTTCTGGCCATGGTTGGAGACACTATGAAAATCACACTAAATGACCGTAATAAACTAATGGAAAAGTATGATATTTCTTGCAAAAAACAGACGTTCTTTTGCTACCAAGGACGATGTTTTAGCAATTTTCAAGATGCGCTAAATGCGGCCTCGTTAGCGCAGGATGTTCCAAAGGAAAGTGAAAATGCGTCCACTAAGTAAAGAGGCTTGGCAAGAACGATATCTTACTTATCTAAATCCAAATATAGACGATGGTGAAGCTAACGCCATTCGTTTTTGGTCATTGGCTAAATTAGCGGATGACTTTCACTTCGATCTGCAAAAGCTGCCATTTATTTCGAAACTCTTTTTAGAAAATGTCGTTCGTCATTGTTCCACTCAAGAAAGCTTTAATTTTCAAGATGTAGTTAAAACCATTAATTGCTTGGTTTCAAACGAATCACCACAGAATTTTGAATTCCCATTCTTTCCGTCTCGCGTACTAATGCAAGATTATACAGGCGTCCCAGCATTAGCAGACTTAGCGGCAATGCGAGATGTTATTGCGGATAACGGTGGCGACGCTGCGAAGATTAATCCTGTGTGCCCTGTTGATTTAGTGATAGATCATTCAATTATTGCCGATCAAGCAGGTAGTGCTACGGCTTTGAAATATAATCAGCAACGAGAAATGGAGAGAAACCATGAGCGCTATAAATTCCTAAAGTGGGCGCAAGCCTCATTCAAAAATTTAACGGTTATTCCACCTGGACGTGGTATTTGCCACCAAGTCAATCTTGAATATTTGGCGCAAGTTATTAGAGAGCAGGCAGGAGTGTTAACGCCTGATACATTGATCGGTACTGACAGCCACACCACGATGATTAATGGCTTAGGTGTACTTGGCTGGGGGGTAGGTGGGATTGAAGCTGAAGCGGCTATGCTCGGCCAACCATTAAGTATAAGTACGCCTAAGATAGTTGGAGTGAAACTAGAAGGAAAGTTACAAGCTGGTACTACAGCAACAGATCTCGTATTAACAATTACTCAAATCTTAAGAAAATATGATGTTGTAGGTAAGTTTGTTGAATTTTATGGGGAAGGGGTTTTAACCTTAGATATTGCCGATCGAGCAACGGTTGCTAACATGGCTCCAGAGTATGGAGCAACATGTGCGTTATTTCCTATCGATAGCAAAGTGGTTGCTTATTTACAACTCACCAATCGTTCATCGTCTATTATCAAACGTATTCAAGAATACACCGAAGCGCAGCACCTATGGTGTGATGAATCTAAAAAATCAGGGATTTATCCAGAAAATATTTCTATTGATTTAAACACTGTTGAGCCATCAGTCGCAGGCCCTAAGCGGCCACAGGATAGGTTTTCGCTAAATGCTATCAAACGTGTCACCAGAGAATTCAGTGAGCTCGATTGGCATTGCCCTTCTAAAGAAAGTCTACCATACAGGCAGAGGCCATTGATTTGTGGCGATATTGTTATCGCCGCTATTACCTCTTGTACGAATACTTCAAACCCCAAGGTAATGATCCAAGCAGGGTTGCTCGCAAAAGCGGCAGTTGAGCGAGGCCTGAAAATAAGTAACAACGTAAAAACATCTTTAGCACCTGGCTCTCAAGTTGTGGCTCGTTACCTTGATAGTACAGGACTGCAACAATACCTCGATAAATTAGGCTTTAATCGTATTGGTTTTGGCTGTACTACCTGCATTGGAAATTCTGGCCCACTCGATTCTGATATTGAATTGCAAATTAAAACAAATAACTTAAATGTGGGAGCTGTATTATCTGGTAATCGAAATTTTGAAGGGCGTATTCATCCTTCCGTTAGATTAAATTGGCTAACATCTCCACCTCTTGTTATTGCATTCGCACTAGTTGGACATACGCGCATAAATTTTGACAGCGAACCAATAGGCAGTGACGGCTATGGTCGACCAACTTTTTTGCGAGATATATGGCCAAGCGACAGTCTCGTTGACGAAACCGTGAAATTGATATCTCGGAAACACTATGAATCATCGTATCAAAACATGCTTGTTGGCGACCGAATATGGGAAGAACTTCCTATCAACCCAACTAACTGTTATCGGTGGGATGAACGTTCAAGTTACATTAAAAAACCACCATTTTTCGAAGCGTTGAATGATATATACAACAAAGGATTGGACAGTAATACTTATCTGCCTGAACATACTAAAATAACGTCAGCCAGCATACTATTGATTCTTGGTGACTCGGTAACGACCGACCATATCTCACCTGCGGGCTACATAAGCACTGACAGTCCATCAGGTAGGTATCTGGTTAGCAAGGGCATTGAACCAGAGCAGTTCAATAGCTACGGTGCTAGACGTGGCCACCATGAAGTAATGGTGCGCGGTACTTTTGCAAATAATCGTTTACGAAACAAAATAGTTGCACCACAAGAAGGAGGCATTACTCGAATTTTTGCTGAAAAAGTGGAGAATAATGAAGCCCATTTCTCAGTATATGAAGCGAGTCGTTATTACGCAGAGCATAACATTCCTTTAGTGGTGTTTGCTGGCAAAGAATATGGCACAGGTTCTAGTCGTGATTGGGCAGCGAAGGGCTGTAAATTACTTGGTATTAAAGCGGTTGTTGCGGAATCTTTTGAACGCATTCACAGAAGCAACTTAGTGGGAATGGGCATTATGCCGTTGCAGCTACCAGCTAAAATGTCACTCAATGAATTGCAGCTACAAGGTGATGAGAAAATTGATGTTATAGACGACAACAGTAGTGATGCATGCCATTTGGCACCAAATCAATTGCTTACCCTCAGGATAAGATCAAATAAACCGGGAACGATAACAACCCCTGTTTTAGTTCAAGTAAGTTTATGTATTTATAATGCCACAGAAATGAATTACTTTTTAGCTGGGGGCGTACTACCTTACGTAGCAAAACAGTTTTTAGGAAAGTAAACTCATAAAAAACATCAAAATGCACTAATGCTAGTTGAGTCAATGATTTGGTGACGAAAATCGCTCATATGCTGTCACTATATTGGGAATCAGCTGCTTGATTAAAGTTGACGCGGAATGACCTTTTGCATAGCGAGCATAGAGTGTTTTTTGGATGCCAGAACTACCTATCGATTTATGAAGTAATTCTGTATAGGTTTGATTCGGTAAAAATACCCAGTTGGGTAGCGCAGCTACACCCATGTTATTGGCAATCATTTGGAGTATGACATGCGTATTGGCAATAGGTTTAATTTGTTTGGGTTCGATATTCGCGGGTGTCAGTAAATCAGTAAATATATCCAATCGTTCTTTTGCAACAGGATAGGATAGCAGTATTTGATCCTTAAAATCGCTAGCTTCAATGTGCACAGTTTTTTGCCAAAATGGTGTGTTAGGGACTACCGCAATAAGTTCAAATGAACCTATTTCTTCATAGCAATATTTGTCATCTGTGATAATTTCGTCAGTGAGTAATATGTCGGCGCTATCATTACTGGATTGTTCAAAAATTACATCGTCAAACTCTAATGTAAGGTTAGGAAATTCAGACTGAATATTGGTGAGTTCGGCAAATAGCCACTGAAAGCAAGCGTGGCAGGCAATTGAAATAGTCAGTTCTATATTGTGGCTTCGTGTGGGTTTCAATTTCTCAGAAACCTCTTCTACCAATGGGAGTACTTGTTTAGCGAGAGCAAGTAATGCTCTCCCTTGTTTACTCCAAACGATCGGTGAGGTGTTACGCTCAAATAACTTTTGACCGATTCGATGTTCGAGATCTTTTAGTTGATGAGAAAGCGCTGATTGGCTCATTGCTAGTACATCAGCTGCGCCTTTCAAACTTGCTGCTTCATCCAGTACTTTTAGCGATTTTAAATGCTTTAATTCGAACATATGAATTTTTTGCAACTCCCTGTTGAAATATATGCGTTTGTTTTTTGCACGTTATTCATCAATTATAACCATATAAACTTCTAGACGTCTATAATGGTGAGAGAATGAAAATACATAATTTAGGTTTCCCGCGTATCGGGGCAAAAAGAGAACTAAAATTTGCGCTTGAAAAATATTGGGCAGGTGAGTCGAAGGTAGAAGAATTAAATGCAGAGGCTGCACGGATTAGAGAAACTAATTGGCAGCTTCAAACAGATGCGGGGCTTGATTTAATTCCTGCGGGAGATTTTGCTTTTTACGATCAAGTGTTAACTACCAGCTTGTTGTTAGGTGTAGTACCCAAAAGGTTTAAAACTGATAAACATGATCTAGATTTAGAATTTCGCATCGCCCGTGGAAAAGCACCTACAGGTTGCGCCTGTGCTGCTAGTGATATGACCAAATGGTTCGATACTAACTATCATTACATAGTGCCAGAACTCGACCAGAATACTGAATTTGCGTTACACGCTGAGCGTTTACTGAGTCAAATTGATGAAGCGCAGAAAAGCAATAGGCAAACAAAGCCTGTTATTATTGGCCCTGTTACCTACCTATATTTAAGTGCAGGTGACGATAAAGGAAAATTGGCACACCTGTCCAAGTTACTGCCCGTATATCAGTCCTTGATTGATCTAATAGCCGAGCAAACGGATGTAGAATGGTTACAAATTGATGAACCTATTCTAGCGCTTGAGCTGAACATTCATTGGCAAAATGCGCTGCAAAACACCTACCAAGTATTGAATAGCCATAAGCTAAACCTGTTGGTGGCAACATATTTTGGCTCAATAGCGCATCATACGGAGTTAATTAAGAGCTTTGCCAATGTCGCCGGTATCCATATTGACACTGTCGCTGAGCCGACAAATCTAGAAGCATTATTGCCTGAACTACCAACTGACTGGATTGTGTCGTTAGGTGTTATTGATGGTCGAAATATCTGGAAGGCTGATCTTTTATCGATTTATGAGGCTGTAGCGCCTATCTATCAGCAGCTAGGAGATAAACTCTGGTTAGCCCCGTCCTGTTCACTACTTCATAGCCCGGTTGATTTAACGGTTGAGGAAAAGCTGGAACCACAAATCAAATCTTGGTTGGCATTTGCCAAGCAAAAATGTGAGGAATTGGCATTGCTTAAGTCAGCGTGTATATCAGGAGATACGAAAACGTTGGTCAGTTACTCGGTAGCTATTCGCGATAAATCCAATGCGAGTCTTTGTGTCGATACCGCGGTACAAAAGCGACTGGCCGCCATTGGTGAAGATGAAATTCGACGCCCTCACACATTTGAGCAACGTAAAGCTGCTCAACAGGCGCTATTGAACCTACCCGTTTACCCAACAACAACTATTGGTTCATTTCCTCAAACCGGTGATATTCGACAGAATCGCGCAAAATGGCGTAAGGGGGAATTATCAGATGAACAATATCAGTCATTTATCAAACAAGAGATAAAGGACACAATCGATCGTCAGGAGTCATTCGGCCTAGATGTATTAGTACATGGTGAGCCTGAGCGTAACGACATGGTAGAGTATTTTGGAGAACAGCTTAACGGTGTTGCATTTACTCAATTTGCCTGGGTGCAGAGTTATGGCTCCCGCTGTGTAAAACCGCCGATTATTTACGGTGATGTAAGCCGAAAACAACCGATGACTACCTATTGGACTGAATACGCACAGTCGTTAACGAACAAGCCGGTCAAAGCAATGTTGACTGGGCCGATAACGATACTATCTTGGTCGTTCATCCGTAATGATATTCCTCGAAAAGACGTGGCTTACCAAATTGCGTTAGCTGTGCAAGACGAAGTTAAAGATCTGGAAGCAAATGGTTCCAATATTATTCAAATTGACGAACCTGCAATTCGTGAAGCGATGCCGGTTAAAGAAAGTCAGTGGCAGTCTTATTTTGATTGGGCTACTCAGGCGTTTCGTATCACTACGGCAAATGTATTGGCGTCTACGCAAATTCATAGCCATATGTGCTATTCTGATTTCAATGAAATATTGCCGGCGATTGTGGCACTAGATGCAGATGTATTAACCGTTGAAACCTCGCGTTCAAATATGGCATTACTTGATTGCTTTGAACATGAAACCTACCCGAATGATTTAGGACCTGGTGTGTATGATATCCATTCTCCTAACGTACCAAGTGTTGATTGGATAGTAGCGTTATTGCGTAGCGCAGAAAAATACATTCCAAAAGAACGGTTGTGGGTTAATCCAGATTGCGGCTTGAAAACGCGTGCTTGGCAAGAAACTGAACAAGCATTGTTAAATATGGTACAAGCTGCGGAACAATTGCGTTACCAATAACGACCTTGACTTAATCACGCCACGCGCCTGAGCAGCATTTTTCCTGCACAGGCGTTTTTGCCTAAAATTTCACTTGTGAATAATTACACGCTTAGTATAATACCGCCTCACTTCTCGAGTATCTCTTAATTTTCCAACACAAACTAAGATTCACCCGACAAGTGTAAGTGAAATTCGTAAATCGAATGAGAAGGGGTATAGTTCCAATTGGTAGAACAGCGGTCTCCAAAACCGACGGTTGGGAGTTCGAATCTCTCTACCCCTGCCATATTTGATGAAAGTGAAGGTATCACTTTTTATTGTGCATAGTGGTTATGCGTGAGTCTTAGCGTAGACGGGTAAAACAGGTCAATGAATATGAGTGCAAGTACAGAAAACCAACCGAGTGGTTCTCTAGATTCAGTAAAATGGGGATTAATTATCCTTATTTTGGCAGGTGCAGTTGTTGGTAACTATATTTATGGTGAGTTATCAGTATTAATCAGAGCGATTGCGGTAGTCGGTGCGGTGATAGTTGCAGGTTTAATTGCAATGCAAACGGAAAAAGGCCGTGCAGCAGTGCTATTTGCAAAAGAATCTCGTACTGAAGTGCGTAAAGTTGTATGGCCTACACGTCAGGAAGCCGTACAAACAACTGGTATCGTTTTAGTAGCAACCTTAATCATGTCACTCGTAATGTGGGGGCTTGATTCTGTATTATTTTGGGTTGTTGGATTTATCACAGGTTTACAGGTTTAATTATGTCTGAAGAAAATACAACGCCATCTGAGGTAACAGGTCCTAAGCTGCGTTGGTACGTAGTGCAAGCATTCTCAGGTTATGAGGCTCGCGTTCAAAAAACACTAATTGAGCACATTGAGATTCACGGCTTGCAAGACAAGTTCGGACAAATACTAGTGCCGACTGAAGAAGTTGTTGAAATGCGTGCAGGCCAAAAACGCAAGAGTGCACGTAAGTTCTTCCCAGGCTATGTTCTTGTTGAAATGGCAATGGATGAAGAAGCATGGCACTTAGTGAAAAGTGTTCCACGTGTATTAGGCTTTATTGGTGGTACGAGTGATCGTCCTGCGCCAATTACACAGCGTGAAGCAGATCGTATTCTTCAGCGTTTAGAAGACTCTACTGACAAACCGAAGCCGAAAACGTTATTCGAAGTGGGTGAAGTGGTACGCGTTATTGATGGCCCATTTGCTGACTTCAATGGCGTAGTGGAAGAGCTAGACTACGAGAAGAACCGCATTAAAGTATCGGTACTTATTTTCGGTCGCTCTACGCCGGTTGACCTAGAATTTGGTCAGGTTGAAAAAGGCTAACAACTAAATTTAAAAATCGTATTAAAATAATACAATTTAAGACTTGAATCGGCAGCGTTGATTAATATATAATCCGCTGCCGATTTTTTTTATGCGTAGATTATTTATGTGCGTCATAAAGCAAAATCAGTAATTTTTTAACAGCGGGGAGCTCGGCCAAATAGGTCTTTAGTTCAGCAGAACGGGCGTTTGAACCCATAGAAAAGGTAATATAAAGATGGCTAAAAAAGTCCAAGCTTTAATTAAGCTACAAGTAGCTGCGGGTGCTGCTAACCCGTCACCACCAGTTGGTCCTGCACTAGGTCAACACGGTGTGAACATCATGGAATTCTGTAAAGCGTTCAACGCAAAAACAGATTCTTTAGAAAAAGGCGCTCCGGTACCTGTAGTAATTACGGTATACAATGACCGTTCTTTCACTTTTGAAACTAAAACACCACCTGCTTCTTTCTTATTGAAAAAAGCTGCTGGCATCAAGAGTGGTTCAGGTCGTCCTAACACTGAAAAAGTTGGTACAGTTACAACTGCACAACTTGAAGAAATCGTTAAGATGAAAGAACCTGATTTAACTGCTGGTTCACTAGAAGCTGCAGTGCGTACTATTGCGGGCTCTGCTCGTTCAATGGGTTTAGTGGTAGAGGACTAATCAATGGCTAAATTATCAAAACGCGCTCGTCTTATCCGTGAAAAAGTAGACGTATTAAAAGATTATGAAATCAACGAAGCACTAGCACTTTTAAAAGAATTAGCGACGGCTAAGTTTAAAGAAAGTGTTGATGTTGCTGTTAACTTAGGTATCGATGCTCGTAAATCAGACCAAAACGTTCGTGGTGCAACTGTACTACCAAACGGCACTGGTCGTGATGTTCGTGTTGCTGTATTCACTCAAGGTGCTAATGCAGAGAAAGCGAAAGAAGCAGGTGCTGACGTTGTTGGTATGGAAGACTTAGCTGAGCAAGTAAAAGCTGGCGAAATGAACTTCGACGTTGTAATTGCAACTCCTGATGCAATGCGTGTTGTTGGTCAATTAGGTCAAATCTTAGGCCCACGTGGCTTAATGCCTAACCCGAAAGTTGGTACGGTTACTCCTGATGTTGTTACTGCTGTTAACAACGCTAAAGCAGGTCAAGTACGTTACCGTAACGACAAGAACGGTATCATCCATACTACAATCGGTAAGGTTGATTTCGATGACGCTAAGTTGAAAGAAAACTTAGAAGCATTATTGGAAGCGCTTAAGAAAGCAAAACCAGCAAATGCTAAAGGTCAATTTATTAAGAAAATTTCTGTTTCAACAACTATGGGTGCTGGCGTTACAGTAGACCAAGGTAGCTTGATTCTTTAATTTTCAGTAGGGCGGGTTAACTGCTTTACACCGGCGAAATTATAAACTATAATTTCGCCCTTTAAAATTTTGGTAGGTGTCGCTTGTTTGACATGCGACCCCGTCAAAGACCGTAGGTGTATGAAAATACTTAATCTTTCCTACGTAGATGGTGATTACCCAGTATTTCCTTAAATTCTGGTCCTCGCCGTAACGGCCTGAAAATTACTTTTCAGGGAGTATGAATACCGGTTTAACCGGTAGAACCAGGAGTAAAAGCCAATGGCTATCAATCTTGATGACAAAAAAGCAATTGTTGCTGAAGTTCAAGAAGCTGCTACTGGCGCTCAATCAGCTGTTGTTGCCGATTCACGTGGCGTAACAGTTGAAGCGATTACAGCTTTGCGTAAGCAAGCTCGTGAAAATGGTGTTTGGATGAAAGTTGTCCGTAACACATTAGCACGTCGCGCTGTTGAAGGTACTGATTTCGAATGTTTAAAAGATTCATTCGTAGGTCCTTCACTAATCGCATTTTCAAGCGAGCACCCAGGTGCTGCAGCTCGTTTATTCGCTGACTTCGCTAAAGAAAACGAAGTTTTTGAATTAAAAACAGCTGCGTACGAAGGTGAAGTTGTTGACGTTCAGTTGTTAGCTAAGCTACCAACATACGACGAAGCAATTGCACGCTTAATGAGCGCAATGAAAGAAGCATCTGCAGGCAAACTTGTACGCACTATTGCTGCAGTTCGCGATCAGAAAGAACAAGAAGCCGCTTAATTGTCGCATTAGCCGAATTCGGCTTGCAAAGTTTGCTTTTTGTATTAATAGTTATTCGAGCAACTACAAAGTTGTTCATTAAAAACAGGAAATTAAACAATGTCTATTTCTAAAGACGATATCCTAAACGCAATTGCTGACATGTCAGTAATGGAAGTTGTTGAATTAGTAGAAGCAATGGAAGAGAAGTTCGGCGTATCTGCTGCAGCTGCTGTTGCTGTTGCTGGCGGTGACGCAGGTGCTGCTGCTGCTGAACAAACTGAGTTCGACGTAGTATTAGAAAGCTTCGGTGGTAACAAAGTTGCTGTAATCAAAGCAGTACGTGGCGCTACAGGTCTTGGCCTTAAAGAAGCAAAAGAAGTTGTTGAATCAGCTCCTAAAGCTCTTAAAGAAGCTGTTTCTAAAGAAGAAGCAGAAGCTCTTAAAGCTGAACTTGAAGCTGCAGGTGCTACTGTTGCTATCAAGTAATCTGTCTGAAGACAGATTAGTTGCCTAGAAAGGCATTGGCTGGTGATTTAAACGTCACCGGCCTTTTTGCGCTAAAGAAAGTGGTTTTTTTTTTAAACCAAAACAGTGCATTATTTGATGTGTAAAAGCATCACTGCAATACCCTGTCTGATACCAATTGGATTAGATAACTAGTGAATTTAAGCTCGTTATTTAGTCCAATTGGTATTTTAAGGCAGATTCGGCCATAACCAGCAAGCTGAGGAACCCCATGGTTTACTCTTACTCTGAAAAGAAACGAATTAGAAAGGACTTTGGTAAAAGTGCACAAGTAATGGATTATCCATTCTTGTTGTCTATCCAACTCGAATCTTTCCGTAAGTTTATAGATATCGATCCAACTGGTGAAGCGGGCCTAGAGGCAGCGTTTCGTTCTATTTTCCCAATCAAAGCTTATTCAGGTAGCTCAGAATTACAGTATGTAAGCTATCGTTTAGGTGAACCATTATTTGATGTTAAAGAGTGTCAAATACGGGGTGTAACTTATTCAGCACCGCTTCGCGTTAAATTACGTTTAGTAATTTACGATAAAGAAGCGCCAGCCGGTACAGTAAAAGACATTAAAGAACAAGAAGTCTACATGGGCGAAATCCCATTGATGACGGACAACGGTACATTCGTTATTAACGGTACAGAGCGTGTAATCGTATCTCAATTGCATCGTTCTCCGGGTGTGTTCTTTGATCACGATAAAGGTAAAACTCACTCTTCGGGTAAAGTGCTATATAATGCACGTGTTATTCCTTATCGTGGTTCATGGTTGGATTTTGAATTTGATCCGAAAGATAACTTATTCGTACGTATAGATCGTCGTCGTAAGTTACCTGCATCGATCATTCTTCGTGCCTTAGATTACTCAACAGAAGAAATTCTGGATATTTTCTACGATACTACTTCGTTTGAAATTAAAGGCGACAAGTTAATCATGGAACTTGTGCCTGAGCGTTTACGTGGTGAAACTGCTACATTTGACATTAAAATGCCAAATGGTGACATTTTAGTTGAGCAAGGTCGCCGAATTACTGCTCGCCACATTCGTACGCTTTCGAAAGAAAATGTTACTGAACTAGAAGTGCCAGCTGAGTACATCGTAGGTAAGTGTTTATCTAAAGCTTATGTTGATGAATCAACTGGTGAAGTAATTGCTGATGCAAATGCTGAAATCACTCTAGAATTACTTGCTGAGCTTAGCCAAGCAGACCACAAAGTTATTTCTACTTTGTATATGAACGAATTTGACGTTGGTTCATATATGTCTGATACCCTACGTATCGATACGGCAACTAACCGCTTAGAAGCATTAGTTGAAATATACCGTATGATGCGCCCAGGTGAACCACCTACAAAAGATGCCGCTGAAGCGCTATTCGAGAACCTATTCTTCTCATTAGAGCGTTACGACTTATCAAAAGTTGGTCGTATGAAGTTTAGCCGTCGTGTTGGTGCTAACAACGATAACGGTGAAGGTGTATTGTCAAACGACGACATCATCGCGGTAATGAAAACCTTAATCGCTATTCGTGACGGTAAAGGTGAAGTGGACGACATCGACCACTTAGGTAACCGTCGTATCCGTAGCGTTGGTGAAATGGCTGAGAACCAATTCCGTGTAGGTCTTGTTCGTGTAGAGCGTGCAGTGCGTGAGCGTTTAAGTTTAGGCGACTTAGATGCAGTAATGCCTCAAGATTTAATTAACGCTAAACCAATTTCAGCGGCTGTAAAAGAGTTCTTTGGTTCTTCACAACTTTCTCAGTTCATGGACCAAAACAACCCGTTGTCAGAAGTAACGCATAAGCGTCGTATTTCTGCTTTAGGCCCAGGTGGTTTGACGCGTGAGCGTGCAGGCTTCGAGGTTCGAGATGTTCACCCAACGCACTATGGTCGTGTGTGTCCAATCGAAACACCTGAAGGTCCAAACATCGGTTTGATCAACTCGCTATCTTGTTATGCAAGAACTAACGATTATGGTTTCTTAGAAACGCCATACCGTAAAATCGTTGATGGCCTAGTTACTGATGAAGTTGATTATTTGTCAGCGATTGAAGAAGGTAACTTCGTTATCGCTCAGACTAATGCTGAGATTGATGAAAACGGCAAGTTAGTTGATGGACTAGTACCATGTCGTCATAAAAACGAATTTACATTGATGTCTGCTGAGCAAGTTCAATATATGGACGTATCGCCACAGCAAACAGTTTCTGTAGCGGCAAGCTTAATTCCATTCCTAGAGCACGATGATGCTAACCGTGCATTGATGGGATCGAACATGCAACGTCAAGCTGTACCTACGCTTAAAGTAGATAAGCCGTTAGTTGGTACAGGTATGGAGAAAATCGTAGCGGTTGACTCTGGTGTTACAGCTGTTGCAAAGCGTGGCGGTGTAATCGATTATGTTGACGCTTCTCGTATCGTTGTAAAAGTTAATGAAGATGAAATGGTACCTGGCGAAGCGGGTATCGATATCTATAACCTAACTAAGTACACGCGTTCTAACCAAAACACTTGTATCAACCAACGTCCTACAGTACGTATGGGTGAGCCGGTGGTTCGTGGTGATGTGCTTGCTGATGGTCCTTCTACTGACTTAGGTGAATTAGCACTTGGTCAAAACATGCGTATAGCATTCATGCCTTGGAATGGTTACAACTTTGAGGATTCAATGTTGCTTTCTGAGCGTGTAGCACAAGAAGACCGCTTCACGACTATTCACATTCAAGAATTAAGCTGTATTGCACGTGATACTAAGTTAGGTGCGGAAGAAATTACTTCTGATATTCCTAACGTTGGTGAGTCTGCACTTTCTAAGCTTGATGAAGCGGGTGTTGTTTACATCGGTGCAGAAGTTAAAGGTGGTGATATCCTTGTAGGTAAAGTTACACCTAAAGGTGAAACACAACTTACACCTGAAGAAAAACTTCTACGTGCAATCTTCGGTGAAAAAGCTGCTGATGTTAAAGACAGCTCATTGCGTGTTCCTAACTCAGTTTCAGGTACTATCATTGACGTACAAATCTTTACGCGTGATGGTGTTGAAAAAGATAAGCGTGCATTAGAAATTGAAGAAATGCAGCTTAAAGAAGTTAAGAAAGACTTGGGTGACGAGTTTAGTATTCTTGAAGACGGCATTTATGCGCGTGCTAAGAAACTATTGTTATCTGCTGGTCTAAATGAAGCAGAACTTAGCAGCATGTCTCGTGACAAGTGGTTAATTCAAAACCTGTCTGACGAAGGGCAACAAGCTGAGCTTGAGCAAATCGCAGAACAGTATGATGCAATCAAAGCTGATTTCGATAAGAAATACGAAATCAAGCGTCGTAAGATTACTCAAGGCGATGATTTAGCACCAGGTGTACTTAAAATCGTTAAAGTTTACTTAGCGGTTAAGCGTCGTATTCAGCCTGGTGATAAAATGGCTGGTCGTCACGGTAACAAGGGTGTTATCTCAAATGTTGTTCCTGTGGAAGATATGCCTTACGACCAAAACGGTGTACCTGTAGACATCGTGTTGAACCCGCTAGGTGTACCATCGCGTATGAACATCGGTCAGATCCTTGAAACTCACTTAGGTATGGCTGCACGCGGTATCGGTGAGAAGATCAACCGTATGCTTGAAGAGCAACGCGAAATTGCTAAGTTACGTGAATTCTTGAAAGAAGTTTACAACTTAGGTGAGTCACGTCAAGAAGTGGACATTGACAGCTTCTCAGACGATGAAGTGATGCGTTTAGCTGATAACTTACGTGCTGGTCTTCCTATTGCTACACCAGTGTTTGACGGTGCGAGTGAGAAAGAAATTAAAGAGTTGTTTAAACTTGCTGATATGCCAGAAAGTGGTCAGTTTGTACTAACTGATGGCCGTACTGGTCGTAAGTTTGAACGTCCTGTTACTGTTGGTTACATGTACATGCTGAAACTGAATCACTTGGTTGATGACAAGATGCATGCGCGTTCAACTGGTTCTTATAGTCTTGTAACGCAACAACCTCTTGGCGGTAAAGCGCAATTTGGTGGTCAGCGTTTCGGTGAGATGGAAGTATGGGCATTGGAAGCATATGGTGCTGCTTATACCCTACAAGAAATGCTTACTGTTAAGTCGGATGATGTTAACGGTCGTACTAAGATGTACAAAAACCTTGTTGACGGTGATCATCGTATGGAGCCAGGCATTCCTGAGTCGTTCAACGTATTGTTGAAAGAGATTCGTTCGTTGGGTATCAACATCGAGTTAGACGAAGAATAGCCATACGGCAGGTTAGCTGACAGATTCAGTACATGAAGAGAGCACAGCGAAAAGTGCTCTCTTTTAAAAGGTTAACTCCGACTGGAGATAGAGTGTGAAAGATTTACTTAAGTTTCTTAAGCAACAAAATCAAACAGAAGAATTCGATGGTATTCGAATTGGTCTAGCGTCACCAGACATGATCCGTTCATGGTCTTTTGGTGAAGTTAAGAAACCAGAAACTATTAACTACCGTACATTCAAGCCTGAGCGTGATGGTTTGTTTTGTGCGCGTATTTTTGGCCCGGTTAAAGATTACGAATGTTTATGTGGTAAATATAAGCGTTTGAAACACCGTGGTGTTATTTGTGAAAAATGTGGCGTTGAAGTTACTTTGACTAAAGTTCGTCGTGATCGTATGGGTCACATCGAGTTAGCAAGTCCAGTTGCACACATTTGGTTCTTGAAGTCATTGCCATCTCGTATCGGTTTATTACTTGATATGACATTGCGTGATATTGAACGCGTACTATATTTTGAATCTTATGTTGTTACCGAACCAGGTATGACAACATTAGAAAAGAGCCAAATCTTAACTGAAGAAGAATACCTTGATGCACTTGAAGAGCACGGCGATGAGTTCGATGCTAAGATGGGTGCTGAAGCGGTATTAGCACTTCTTCAACAAATCGATTTGGATGCAGAAGTTGCTCAAATGCGTGAAGAATTGCCAGAGATTGGCAGTGAAACAAAGCGTAAAAAGGTTACTAAGCGTCTTAAATTGATGGAAGCGTTTGCTCAATCTGGTAATAAGCCAGAGTGGATGATTATGTCGGTATTGCCGATCCTTCCACCAGATCTTCGTCCATTGGTACCACTAGATGGCGGTCGTTTTGCTACGTCTGACTTGAACGATTTATATCGTCGAGTGATTAACCGTAACAACCGTTTGAAGCGTCTATTAGACCTAGTTGCACCAGACATTATTGTACGTAACGAAAAGCGTATGTTACAAGAGTCTGTTGATGCGCTATTAGATAACGGTCGTCGTGGTCGTGCAATTACAGGATCAAACAAGCGTCCTCTGAAATCACTTGCTGACATGATCAAAGGTAAGCAAGGTCGATTCCGTCAAAACCTTCTTGGTAAGCGTGTTGACTATTCAGGTCGTTCTGTAATCACTGTAGGTCCAACGTTACGTTTGCACCAGTGTGGTCTTCCGAAGAAAATGGCATTAGAGCTATTCAAGCCATTTATCTACGGTAAGTTAGAAGCACGTGGTTTAGCGACAACGATTAAAGCAGCTAAAAAATTAGTAGAGCGCGAAGGCGCAGAAGTATGGGATGTATTAGACGAAGTAATTCGTGAACATCCAGTAATGCTTAACCGTGCACCAACTCTTCACAGATTGGGTATCCAAGCATTTGAACCTGTACTTATTGAAGGTAAAGCGATTCACCTTCACCCATTAGTTTGTGCGGCATATAACGCTGACTTCGATGGTGACCAAATGGCGGTACACGTGCCATTGACACTAGAAGCACAGCTTGAAGCTCGTTCATTAATGATGTCGACGAACAACGTTCTATCACCAGCTAACGGTGATCCAATCATTGTTCCTTCTCAAGACGTTGTATTAGGTCTTTACTACTTAACACGTGACCGTGTGAATGGTTTAGGCGAAGGCATGATTTTCGCTGATACGAAAGAAGCTGAAAAAGCTTATCGCACTGGTGTAGCTGAGCTACATGCACGCGTAAAAATCCGTATCACGGAGCATGTTCGTAATGAAGCAGGTGAATTGGAAGAGCGTACTGAATTACGTGATACAACAGTTGGTCGTGCGATTTTATGGCAAGTGTGTCCTAAGGGACTACCTTACGCGCTAATCGATCAGCCGTTGGGTAAAAAACCAATTTCAAAATTGATTAACCATGCTTACCGTAATCTAGGTCTAAAAGACACAGTTATTTTTGCTGACCATATTATGTATACAGGTTTCCACTACGCGATGATCGCGGGTGCGTCTGTAGGTATCGATGATATGGTTATCCCTGATGCTAAGTACACTATCATTGAGAGTGCTGAAGCAGAAGTTGAAGAAATTCAAAGTCAGTTCGAGCAAGGTCTTGTAACGGCGGGTGAGAAGTACAACAAAGTTATCGATATTTGGTCGTCTGCGAACGAAAAAGTATCGAAAGCGATGATGGATAACTTATCTAAAGAAACGGTTACCAATCGTGACGGAGAGTTAGAAGAGCAAGACTCATTCAACTCGATTTACATGATGGCCGATTCTGGTGCTCGTGGTAGTGCCGCTCAGATTCGTCAGCTAGCTGGTATGCGTGGTTTGATGGCTAAACCAGATGGTTCAATCATCGAAACACCTATTACCGCTAACTTCCGTGAAGGTCTAAACGTACTACAGTACTTTATTTCTACTCACGGTGCGCGTAAAGGTCTTGCCGATACGGCATTGAAAACAGCAAACTCGGGTTACTTAACTCGTCGTCTAGTTGATGTTGCACAAGATTTAGTTGTTACAGAGTATGATTGTGGCACTGAAGACGGTCTACTAATGACGCCATTAATTGAAGGTGGTGACGTTGTAGAACCATTACGTGAGCGTGTACTAGGTCGTGTTGTTGCAGAAGATGTATTAACGCCAGGTACAGAAGATGTATTGCTACCTCGCAACACGTTAATCGATGAAGCACTGTGTGATGTTTTAGAAGAACACTCTGTAGATCAAGTTAAAGTTCGTTCAATTATTACATGTGAAACAGACTTTGGTATTTGTGCACAGTGTTACGGTCGTGACTTGGCTCGTGGCCACTTGATCAACCAAGGTGAAGCAATCGGTGTTGTTGCTGCTCAGTCAATCGGTGAGCCGGGTACACAGCTTACGATGCGTACGTTCCATATCGGTGGTGCGGCATCTCGAGCGTCAGCAGAAAACAGTGTTCAAGTTAAGAATACTGGTACATTGAAGCTACAAAACGCTAAGTTTGTTAATAACTCAGAAGGTCGCATCGTAATTACGTCACGTTCTTCTGAATTAACGGTAATCGATGAGCTTGGTCGTGAGAAAGAACGTTATAAAGTACCTTACGGTTCTGTCTTAACGAAGAACGACGGCGAAGCAATTGAAGCTGGCGAAATCGTTGCGAACTGGGATCCGCATACTCACCCAATTATTACTGAGGTAGCGGGTCGAATTAAGTTTGTAGACTTAATCGAAGGCTTAACTATGACTCGCCAAACGGATGAGTTAACAGGTCTTTCAAGTATCGTAATTACTGATGCTGGTCAACGTAGCTCTGCGGGTAAAGAAATGCGCCCAATGGTTAAGTTGGTTGATGCTAAAGGCAACGATGTAATGATTGCTGGTACAGATATTCCTGCGCAATACTTCTTGCCAGGCAATGCGATTGTTAACCTAGAAGATGGTGCTGAAGTTAACATTGGTGATGCATTAGCTCGTATACCTCAAGAAAGTTCGAAGACTCGTGATATTACCGGTGGTCTTCCACGAGTAGCTGACTTATTTGAAGCGCGTAAGCCTAAAGAGCCTGCTATTCTTGCAGAGAAATCAGGTATTATTGGCTTTGGTAAAGAGACTAAAGGTAAGCGTCGTCTATTAATTACACAGCAAAGTGGTGAAGTATACGAAGAGATGATTCCTAAATGGCGTCAGCTTAACGTGTTTGAGGGTGAATCTGTACTTAAAGGTGAAGTTATTGCCGATGGTCCTGAGTCTCCACATGACATCTTGCGTCTTCGTGGTGTAGCGCCAGTGGCTAACTACATTGTTAACGAAGTACAAGACGTTTACCGTTTACAAGGTGTTAAAATCAATGACAAGCACATCGAAGTAATTGTTCGTCAAATGCTTCGTAAGTGTGAAATCATGGATGCTGGTGATTCAGAATTCCTTAAAGGTGAACAAGCAGAAGTTGCACGCGTGAACATTGCTAACCGTGAGTTAGAAGCGCAAGGCAAACAACCTGCTCAGTATGAAATTCAAATGATGGGTATCACCAAAGCTTCTTTGGCAACAGAATCATTTATTTCAGCTGCATCGTTCCAGGAAACGACGCGTGTGCTTACTGAAGCTGCCGTTGGTGGTAAGAAAGACAGCTTACGTGGCTTGAAAGAGAACGTAATCGTTGGTCGTTTAATCCCGGCAGGTACTGGTTACGCTTATCATCAAGAGCGTGCGCGTAAGCGTAAAGCTGGTATGGAAGAAGAAGTCACAGTTTCTGCAGATGAAGCAGCGCAAGCGCTTACAGATGCACTAAATGCTGACTTATCTGACGCAGGAGAAGAATAACCCTGCGTCAGGTTAAAAAAATGCAAGTATATGACCTGTTAAACTTGACAGGTTAAAGCTTGACCATTAGAATTCCGCGACCCTATATTCTGTACTACAAGTGCTTTGAATTTAGGGGCGCGGTTTTTCACGTTTATGAGCGTGTAAAATTAAGGGAAACCTTAGTTATTTACACATGTTTTAATTAATCAGGAGCTATTAATGGCAACTATTAACCAATTGGTACGTAAACCACGTGTCAGACAAGTAGCAAAAAGTAACGTTCCTGCGTTACAAGCTTGTCCACAACGTCGTGGCGTATGTACTCGCGTATATACAACTACGCCTAAAAAGCCTAACTCAGCACTACGTAAAGTTGCTCGTGTTCGTTTAACTAACGGCTACGAAGTAACTTCATACATTGGTGGTGAAGGTCACAACTTACAAGAGCATAGCGTAATCTTAATCCGTGGTGGTCGTGTTAAAGACTTACCTGGTGTACGTTATCACACCGTTCGTGGTGCACTTGACTGTTCAGGTGTTAACGATCGTAGACAAGGCCGTTCTAAGTACGGTGCAAAGCGCCCTAAATCTTAACGGTTTCCGTGAAGTAAGGCCAAATTAACATTTTAACAATTTTGGGTAACACCTGAATTAAACGGAGAATTTAAGATGCCAAGAAGACGCGTCGTAGGGCAACGTAAAATATTGCCAGATCCAAAGTTCGGTAATGAACTATTAGCAAAATTCATCAACATCCTAATGGTTGATGGTAAGAAATCTACTGCTGAAAAAATCGTTTATGGTGCATTAGACATCTTAGCGGAAAAATCTGAAGACAAAGAGCACTTAGAGTTATTCGAAACTGCTCTTGAGAACATTCGCCCACAAGTAGAGGTTAAGTCTCGTCGTGTAGGTGGTTCTACTTACCAGGTTCCTGTTGAAGTACGTCCAGTGCGTCGTAATGCACTAGCCATGCGTTGGTTAGTTGAAGCAGCTCGTAAACGTGGTGAAAAATCAATGGCTCAGCGCCTAGCTAACGAAATGTTAGATGCGTCTGACAACAAAGGTTCTGCGGTTAAGAAACGTGAAGACGTTCACCGTATGGCTGAAGCGAACAAAGCGTTCGCACATTACCGTTGGTAATATAGTATGCGACGCAGTTACTGTTATATTTAATAAAACAGTAACTGCGTTTTTATATAATCTGAGGAATTTGGATTCCTTAGACAGAGGATAATGATTGTGGCTCGTACAACCCCTATTGAGCGCTACCGTAACATTGGTATTTGTGCGCACGTAGACGCAGGTAAAACGACAACGACAGAACGAATTCTATTCTACACTGGTCTTTCTCATAAGATCGGTGAAGTTCACGATGGCGCAGCAACCATGGACTGGATGGAACAAGAGCAGGAGCGAGGTATAACTATTACTTCGGCTGCCACGACTTGTTTCTGGAAAGGTATGGATGCCCAGTTTGACGATCATCGTATCAACATTATTGACACTCCAGGCCACGTAGACTTTACCATTGAAGTTGAACGTTCTTTACGTGTTTTAGATGGCGCTGTTCTCGTACTATGTGCTTCATCTGGTGTGCAACCTCAAACAGAAACTGTTTGGCGTCAAATGGAAAAATATCATGTTCCGCGTATGGTCTTTGTTAATAAGATGGACCGCGCTGGCGCAGATTTCCTAAATGTTGTCGATCAGATACGAACACGCTTAGGTGCGAATGCCGTACCGATTCAACTCGCTATTGGTGCTGAAGAACACTTTAGCGGTGTGGTCGATTTGATCAAAATGAAAGCAATTAACTGGAACGAAGCTGATCAAGGGATGACGTTTAATTACGAAGAAATTCCTGCTGATATGGTCGAGCTTGCTGAAGAATGGCGAGAAAACTTGCTTTCGGAAGCGGCAGAAGCTGATGACGAGTTAATGGATAAATACCTTGAAGAGGGTGACCTTTCCGAGGAAGAAATTAAGCGAGCTTTACGTAAGCGTACATTGAACAACGAAATCGTTTTATGTTCTTGTGGTTCTGCATTTAAGAACAAAGGTGTTCAGTCTGTACTAGATTCAGTTATTGAATATATGCCATCGCCAACAGAAGTTAAGGCGATTACTGGTATCAATGACGATAAAGATGAAACTGAAGGCGTACGTGAAGCGGACGATAATGCGCCATTTGCTGCGTTGGCGTTCAAAATTGCTACCGACCCATTTGTTGGTACGTTGACGTTCTTCCGCGTATATTCTGGTGTAGTTTGCACTGGCGACAGTGTATATAACCCAGTGAAATCGAAGAAAGAGCGATTTGGTCGAATTGTGCAAATGCATTCAAACGACCGTCAAGAAATTAAAGAAGTACGTGCAGGTGATATTGCCGCCGCGATAGGTTTAAAAGATGTAACCACGGGCGACACATTATGTGATCCAAATCATGTGATCACACTTGAACGTATGGAGTTTCCAGAGCCGGTTATTTCAGTAGCTGTTGAACCAAGAACACAAGCAGACCAAGAGAAAATGGGTATTGCTTTGGGTAAATTGGCTGCTGAAGATCCTTCTTTCCGCGTTGAAACAGACGATGAAACAGGACAAACCATCATTTCTGGAATGGGTGAACTACACTTAGACATTATCGTAGATCGCATGATGCGCGAGTTTAAAGTTGAGTGTAACGTTGGTAAGCCACAAGTTGCTTACCGCGAAACTATCCGTTCAACGGTTGAAGTTGAAGGCAAGTTCGTTCGTCAATCGGGTGGCCGAGGCCAATTTGGTCATGTTTGGTTGAAGATGGAACCGTTACCAGAGGGTGAGGGTTTTGAGTTTGTGAACGAAATTGTGGGTGGCGTCGTACCCAAAGAATATATTCCTGCCGTTGAAAAAGGCTGTAGAGAGCAAATGGATGGTGGTGTATTAGCCGGTTATCCAATGCTTGACGTTAAAGTAACGTTATATGATGGCTCTTATCATGACGTAGACTCAAATGAGATGGCATTTAAAGTGGCTGCTTCAATGGGCTTTAAAAAAGGCGCAATGGAAGCATCACCAGTGCTACTCGAGCCGATGATGAAAGTTGAAGTTACAACCCCTGAAGAAAATATGGGTGATGTAGTGGGAGACTTAAATCGCCGTCGCGGTATGATCGATGGTATGGATGAAGGTCCAGCAGGAATGAAGTTAGTGAACGCAACTGTTCCACTGGCTGAAATGTTCGGTTATGCTACGGATTTACGTAGTGCAACCCAAGGTCGTGCTTCTTATTCGATGGAGTTCAAGCAATATAGCGAAACTCCAAAGGCAGTTGCCGGCGCAATATTAGAATCTCGTAAGGCTTAATGAAAGCCTGGCTCAGTCTTAGGCTGGGCTTTTAAATTAAACTTTAAGGTACATGTAAAATGGCTAAAGAAAAATTTGAACGTTCGAAACCGCACGTTAACGTTGGTACTATCGGACACGTTGACCACGGTAAAACAACTTTAACAGCTGCTATCTCTGCAGTGTTAACAAAAACTCACGGTGGTGAAGTTCGCGATTTCGCACAAATCGATAACGCACCAGAAGAGCGTGAGCGTGGTATTACAATCAATACTTCTCACATCGAGTATGACACAGCAACTCGTCACTACGCACACGTAGACTGTCCAGGTCACGCCGATTATGTTAAAAACATGATCACTGGTGCTGCTCAAATGGACGGCGCTATCTTAGTAGTAGCTGCGACTGACGGTCCTATGCCGCAAACTCGTGAGCACATCCTTCTTTCTCGTCAGGTTGGTGTACCATTCATCATCGTATTCATGAACAAATGTGACATGGTAGACGACGAAGAGTTATTAGAATTGGTAGAGATGGAAGTTCGTGAACTTCTTTCAGAATACGATTTCCCAGGTGATGACTTACCAGTAGTTCAAGGTTCAGCACTAGGTGCATTGAACGGCGAAGCACAATGGGAAGAGAAAGTATTAGAGCTAGCTGAGCACTTAGATACTTACATTCCAGAGCCAGAGCGTGCAATCGATGGTGACTTCATCTTACCAATCGAAGATGTATTCTCAATCCAAGGTCGTGGTACGGTTGTAACAGGTCGTGTTGAGCGTGGTATCGTTCGCGTAGGTGACGACGTAGAAATCGTAGGTATCAAAGACACAACTACTACAACTTGTACAGGTGTAGAGATGTTCCGTAAGCTTCTTGACGAAGGTCGTGCGGGTGAGAACTGTGGTGTTCTTCTTCGTGGTACTAAGCGTGATGAAGTACAACGTGGTCAAGTACTTGCTAAGCCAGGTTCAATCAACCCACACACTAAGTTTGAGTCAGAAGTTTACGTATTGACTAAAGATGAAGGTGGTCGTCACACGCCATTCTTCAAAGGCTACCGTCCACAGTTTTACTTCCGTACAACTGACATCACTGGTGCTGTAGAGCTTCCAGAAGGTGTAGAAATGGTAATGCCAGGCGACAACTTGAAGTTTGTTGTTGAGCTAATCAACCCAATTGCGATGGACGAAGGTTTACGCTTCGCAATCCGTGAAGGTGGTCGTACAGTAGGTGCAGGTGTTGTTTCTAAGATCATCGACTAATCTCGATATTTAGATTACATCTAAACCAGAAAAAGGTCGCGCAAGCGGCCTTTTTTGTCTCTACGAGAAGAGGTTGATAGGGTGCCCTTATGGTAAATGAGAGGTACTAGTGTTGTTTGCTATACCCAAAAGAAGTCATCGACTAATCTCGATATTTAGAGCCATCTAAACCAGAAAAAGGTCGCGCAAGCGGCCTTTTTTGTGCGTGAATGAAAATCGTTGTTATCATTCGCCCTGAGTAGGAGGGACGACGTATCGAAGGACAATAAATTAAGCCAATCCCGAGGCCGTTGACTTGTCCGGAACATTTCACGCAACTACCTAACCCATTCAAATATTTCAGCTGATAATTAAGGCTGCTTTGATCTTAGTCAAAAAGTGTATAACAAACGCAAACAAAATCTGGATGATATTCATTCTCATTTGCATTACATTAAATTTATGTATAGAATAGCGCCAATTTAAAAATACTAACAAATTTTTACACATCGGTGACGAAATGAAATTTAAACAAAGTCTAATCAATGCTTCTATTGTTGCTGCAGTTTTATCTTTAACTGCATGTGGTGGTTCTTCAAGTGATGACACTCCAACGCCACAACCTCCTGCAAACTCAGCACCTACAGATATCGCACTATCTAACACTACTGTTGATGAAAATGCGGTTGCTGCGGTAATTGGTACATTATCAGCAACTGATAGCAATGCTGGCGATACGCATACTTATACTGTAAGCGATGATCGTTTTGCTGTTAGTGGCGTAGAACTTTCTTTAGCAGAAGGTGTATCATTAGATTTTGAATCAGTTGAATCTGTTGAGCTTGAAGTAACGGTTACAGATAGCGCATCTGCGTCTTTCAAGAAGACACTAACAATCGATGTGAATGACTTACTTGATACCTATAAGTTTGCTAGTAAGTTTACTGATGACGCTTCATCGGTTTCGTACGGCGGTCAAACAGCACGTCATGCACTTATCGCAGAACTAAATCACTACATTGGTAACCAGCTGCAAGCAGATTTAGACAGCGGTGAATTAACTACACGCCAAGCCGTTATCGATCGTTTAAACAAGTATTTTCGCACTACTGAAGAGCAATACGATAACTTCCCTATTACCTTTATTGATGCAAAGCAGGGCTTTATTGCTGAAATCTCAGGTAGCCACAAAAACTTGGTCGGTAAGATCGCTGGTAATGACGCAGGTGGCCAAGAGAAAGATTGGTTGACTGAATTTGCTGGTTGGGGCGCAAAAGGATCAGTGACGCCAGAAGGATTGATCGATGTGTTTTTTGGGCAATTGGCTGATAATGCTGAACAGCATTTGAATGGTGTTGTCCGCACTGCGGCAACAGGTGAAGACATTACTAAAGTGTACATCAATTCAGACGGAACTGATCTTAAGCAACTCATTCAAAAATTCTTGCTTATGGCTATTACTTATTCTCAAGCAACAGGTGACTACCTTGGTGAAGAGACTGAAGGTAAAGGTTTGACTACTGACAATACTGGTCAGGATGGCACTAACCCATACTCTAAGTTAGAGCACCAGTTCGATGAAGGTTTTGGCTATTTTGGTGCTGCACGCGATTATTTAGCTTACAACGACAATGAAATCTCGGGTAAGGTCAGTGACGATGAAAGTAACGGTCGTTTAGCATGGAATAGTAAGCATGACAGCGATGGTGACGGTGAGTTTGATCTTAAATCTGAAGTGATTCTTGGTAATGCAGCGAATGCTGCTAAGCGTGACCGCGGTACTGCTGGCAACACAAACCCTACTGATTACACAAAGACAATTATGGAAGCATTCCTAGCGGGTCGTCAAATCATTAATGACAATGCGGGTAATGCGTTAACTGAAGATCAAATGAACGCGCTAATTGCACAACGTGATATTGCCGTTGATGGTTGGGAGCGAGCTATCGCAGCCACTGTTGTTCACTACATCAACGATACGCACGCAGATCTAGAAAAATTAGGCACAGAAGATTTCGAATATACTGACTTAGCCAAACATTGGTCTGAAATGAAAGGTTTCGCATTAGGTTTACAGTTTAACCCTTACTCTAAAATTTCTGATGCTCAATTCGAAGAGATTCAAACATTGTTTGGTAACAAACCAGTGTTAGTTGAAGCAGAAGTTGATGCATATCAAGCTGACTTGCTTAAAGCGCGTGATATCATTCAAAGTGCATTATCATTCGATGCGGAAAATGTTGAAAACTGGTAATATTCCAGTAGATTATACGTGTAAAACACTCGTTAAAGCTTGGACTCGTTAGAGTCCAAGCTTTCTTTGTATTTAAAGGTTGTCAACGTGTTACATTCTAAAACAAAAATTTCTACACTCGTGGTAGCAGGGATACTCACATTGAGTGGTTGCTTCGAGAATAATTCGAGTAGCGAAGGACCGGACTTTAATCCTGATAAAAACACTAATACTGACTTTAATCAGCAAGCATTGGTGGAAAATCTAACCGATAATATTATTACGCCTGTTTTTACGCAATTTGCGGAACTTGCAGAAAATCAAGCGGCGCAGGTAGAAGCGTATTGTAATTTGTTGGATGAGCACATTAACGGTCAAGGCAGTGAAGAGAATGCGACCCAAGCACTAAACAGTGCACAGCAAGCATGGCGAGATGCAATGAATACATGGCAACAAGCAGAAGTGATGCTGTTAGGGCCACTGATTGAAGATGATAACTTGCTACGCAATAAACTATACTCTTGGCCAACCACCAATAGCTGTAGTGTTGATTACGATGTGGTTTTTTATAAGAACGATTTAGTCAATGGCCAACCCTATGACATAACAAAACGCACACCATCAAGAAAGGGCATGGCTGCGCTGGAATACTTATTGTTTAACGGCAACACAGCACATGCTTGTGATCCTAGTGCACCACCACCAGAATGGAATACGTTTGACGATAACACGATAAAACAAGCGCGTTGTGCGTTTGCGGGTGAAGTCGCTCGTGATGTTCACAATAACGCATCATTGCTCGTTAATGCATGGACCGCAACCGATGGTTATGCTAATCAATTGAAGCAAGCGGGTAATACTACTTCCTCTATCGCTGAAATTCATGACGCTGTGAATCGCATTAGTGATGCAATGTTTTACTTGGACTCGGTAACCAAAGACGAAAAGCTAGCGACACCTCTCGGTATTTTTCAAAATGAATGTAATGGTATACCGTGCCAGCAAGAAGTTGAATCACCATACGCTAATCACTCTTTAAGCAATATCAATTACAACCTCATTGGTTTTCAAAAATTATTAACAGGCGGTGATGGCTTAGGATTTGTTGATTACCTTAATGATGTAGGTGATAGCGCTACTGCCGAAGCTATGGTTGCAGACGTTGATGAATCATTGGCAACTATTCTTGGGATTTCAGGTACACTTCATGACGCGCTTGCCGATGATGTTGCAAGTGTTGAGCAATCACACCGTGATATCAAAGATGTTACCGATAAACTAAAAACTGATTTCATCAATAGCTTAGCATTAGAGCTTCCGTCAACAGCAGCAGGAGATAATGACTAACATGCGTACTTTTAAACGTCATTTAATCGCCGCTTCCGTGTTCACTAGCTTAACGGCTAGTAACGTATTAGCGGAAGAGCAAAAAGAAACCAGTGCCGCAGCAGAATTGACTGAACGCATTCAAATAATTGGTCATGGTAATAAGTTAAGAACCGAAGCGGGCTCAGCGACCTTGATTGGTGAAGTAGAGCTGGAAAAGTTTAAGTTTGACGATATTAGCCGCGTGCTATACAGCGTACCGGGCGTAAATATTCGTGAAGAAGATGGTTATGGCTTGCGTCCCAATATTGGGTTTCGTGGTGCAACGCCAGAGCGTAGTAAAAAAATTACGGTGATGGAAGACGGTATTTTAATTGGGCCTGCACCATATTCAGCGCCAGCGGCTTATTACTTTCCGATGATGAGCAAAATGACGGCATTGGAAGTATTCAAAGGACCGGCAGCGATAAAATACGGACCAAATACAGTTGCGGGTGCCTTAAATATGACCACCCGTGCAGTTCCTGAAGTGAACGAAGGACAGGTTGACTTCGCCACAGGCAACGACAGTTTCTTTAAAGCAAAAGCATACTATGGTAATACGGTTGGCAATTTTGGATACCTTGTTGAAGGTGTACATATTCAGTCTGACGGCTTCAAAGAACTAGACGGTGGTGGAGATACCGGCTTTGAAAAACAAGATATCATGCTTAAGCTCAACTACGATTTTAGCAATGAACAATTCAAACAAATTGTTGAGTTAAAACTGAGCTATGCAGATGAGCTTTCTGATGAAACGTATCTTGGTTTATCTGATGACGACTTTGCTATAAATCCAAACCGTCGTTATGCGGCGAGTCAACATGACAAGATGGATTGGAATCATCAGCAGTTGCAGTTAACACACTTCATTGCCAATGATGATTTTGATCTTACTACACGTCTTTACCGCAACGATTTTGAACGTTCTTGGTTTAAAATCAATGGTTTTAAACAAGCAGGTTCTTTTACACCAAGCCTACAAGACGTGCTTGCTAATCCAACCAGTGATGCGCACACTAACTTTTATCAGGTTCTAACCGGTGAGCGTGACAGCTTAGCAGAGAACGAAAAAATTGTGCTTGGCGACAATGCGCGCGAATACTACTCGCAAGGTATTCAAACTGAGTTGAGTATTCCAATGCAGTTGCTTGGTTATACGCATAAGCTAAGTGCGGGCGTTCGTTTCCACCAAGATCAAATTAAGCGTCGCCATACCGAAGACGTATTCTTGATGCAAGGTGGCACTTTAGTTACTGACGGCTCAGCGACTATTGCGACAACGACAAATATGGAAGAAACTGATGCGTTATCAGTGTTTATTCAAGACACCATATCAATTGATCGTCTTGACTTAACATTTGGTCTTCGTGGTGAGTATTTAGACGCTTATTATCAAAACCAAAAGCCAGGTAAATCAGGTGAATGGCTGAAGAAAGAATCTTCAATTATTTTACCAAGCATCAGTGGCTTCTATACGGTAAACGATGATTTTGGCCTGTTGTTTGGTATTCATGAAGGTTTTGTACCTACCAGCCCGGCAGAAGCGCCCGAAGTGGATATTGAAAACAGTGTTAACTATGAGCTAGGTGGTCGTTATAGTAATAATGGTACACAGCTAGAGTTGGTAGCGTTTTTTAATGACATCAAAAATCTTAAAGAAAGTTGTACCTTCTCAACGTCAGCGAGTAATTGTAATCTTGATCAAGAATACAATGGTAGTGCGGTAGATGTGTACGGTGTAGAGTTTTCAACGTCGCACACTTTTTCGCTAGATGGTGAACTCGATATTCCAGTTTCACTGGTTTATACCTATACATCATCAGAGTTTAAGACGAGCTTTAATTCTGATTTTCCAATGTGGGGGCAAATCACCGCAGGTGATGAACTACCATACCTTCCTGAAAATCAGCTTACTTTGAGCGCTGGCGTTGTTGGCGATAGATGGGAAATCAACATGATTGGCCGTTATATCGATGAGATGAAAGAAGCTTCGGGTCAAGGCGTAACGTTAAGTAACGTTGTAACAGAGGCATATGCCGTTGTTGATATTTCAGCAAAATACGACTTGATGGAGTTTGGTGCGATTTATCTTAAGATAGACAATATCTTTGATGAACAAGAAGTTGTGAGTCGTCGACCATATGGAGCGCGCCCGACTAAACCGATGATGGCGCAAATTGGGTATCAATACAGCTTTTAACAAAACGAAAATTTAGCGTAGATACTAGTGATACAAAGGCAACATTGATTATAATCGTGTTGCCTTTTATGTATAGGATGTACGGTATGACGCGGTGCCATGGATGGCAAAGAGCGACGATATACAGGATGTACGGTATGACGCGGTGTCATGGATGGCAAGGAGCGTCGATATACAGGCCCTTCGATTGCTTCGCACTCAGGATGGACGGAGGATTGTGAAGCGCCTCGTAGGATCCTGAGCCTGCCGAAGGGCGATAGCTGCGCACTCTAGGTGGACGGAATAGTCAAATGTATTCGTTCGCCCGGAGTAGGAGGCACGACGTATCGAAGGGGGAATAGCGATTAAGTATAAGTCGTAGTTTGTTGAATGAAGTTGCTTAACCCGGCACACAAATAGAACACAAGGAAAGTATAGAGGAAAGGCTTGTTATTAGGGTGATGCTAATAACATTATTACTAGTTTAGGTAACACGGTACATGATTGAATTTCTAAATCAAAACCTGCAAGAGTTATTCTCATATTTGCTCGATCCAAATAAACGTTTGTTTATTGGTTATATCGTGTCGGCTGCGGTTCTTGCGCTACCTGTTTATTGGTTAATGACCAAGCAAAAAAGCGTTGCTGGTTTCATGCGCTTTCTAATGCCAAAGTCGATTTACTTGTCGCATTCCGCTAAACAAGATTACGTATTGCTGGTGTTTAATAAACTGATCAAAGCGGCGCTATTCCCTTTGGTGATAGTCACTATGGCACCTGTCGCGTTAGCCGTATCATCGGCGTTAGAATGGCTGTTTCAAATGACAACCATTTTCTCTGCCCCGCAAATAGTCGTCATGATAACGTTTACTATCCTGTTATTTGTCTTTGACGATCTTACTCGATTTCTCTTGCACTATTGGTTGCACAAAGTACCTATGCTTTGGGAGTTTCACAAAGTCCATCATTCGGCCAAAGTTCTCACGCCATTTACTATATATCGCTCGCATCCCGTGGAAAATTATTTGTATGCCTGTCGAATGGCTATTACCCAAGGTACTGTAGTGGGTATTTGTTATTTCATGTTTGGTCCAACACTGAAAATGATAGATATATTAGGGGCAAACTTGTTTGTTTTCGCATTTAATATTTTAGGTTCTAATTTGCGTCATAGTCATATTTGGTTGTCATTTGGTGATAAAGTGGAAGGGTGGTTGATTAGTCCAGCACAGCACCAAATTCATCACAGCAAACATCCAAGTCACTACGACGTCAATTTAGGCACGGCATTGGCGATATGGGACCGCATGGCTAATAATCTGGTAAAAGCATCGTCAGTTAACTCGTTGGAAGTTGGTTTATCAGACTCGCAGGCTGACCATTCTTCTCTTGCCAACATTTACTTTGAGCCTTTTGTTCGTTGCTATCGCCGCCTAGTTAGTCGTTTTACCAATAAAAGTGCATAAAAAAGCCGCCCATTCGGACGGCTATAAATTGACTCTTACGTAATTACTTGTCTTGAGACTCGATCCAATCGGTTAGTAATCTTACTGCATAACCAGTTGCGCCTTTTGACGCTTCACCTTCAGCCGAAGATGTAAGGGCATTACCGGCAATATCTAAGTGTGCCCATCGTACGTCACCTGCAAAGTGCTGCAAGAAGCTAGCAGCGGTAGATGCGCCTGGCCCACCTGAGCCAATATTTTGTAAATCAGCAATGTCGCTCTTTAGTTTATCCTTGTACGCTAGTGGTAAGCGCCATAAGTTTTCGTTAACACGCTTTCCGGCAAACGTTAGCTGTTCAACAAGTTGTTCATCATCAGAGAATATTGCCGCATACTCATTACCTACAGCACGTACTTTCGAGCCTGTAAGTGTCGCAATATCAACCATGATTTGTGGTTGATAGTGCTTTCTTGCATACCACATTGCATCTGCCAGTACTAAACGACCTTCAGCGTCCGTGTTCAACACTTCGACTGTTAGGCCTTCAGCTGTTCTCAATACATCACCTGGGGCGACTGAAGTTTCTGAAACCATATTGGCTGCCATCCCCATAACGGCGACAACATTAGCCTTGACCTTGTCTTTAGCTAACGCGGTAACAGTGCCTAGAGCTGCTGCGGCACCAGCCATATCAGATTTCATGCGAGAAATTGAACTCCCTGTTTTAACGTTGTAGCCGCCAGAGTCAAAGGTGATACCTTTGCCAACCAGAGCAACAGGCGCGTCATCACTCCCTTTGTAGTGAGCAATAACTAACCTTGAACCTTGCAAGCTGCCTTTACCTACTGCGAATAGGGCACCCATGCCTAATTGCTCAATTTCTTTTGGCGTCAATATTGTCACTTCAACACCGTATTGTTCGATTGATTTGGCCGCTTGAGCAAATTCTACTGGCGTCATGTTGGAGGCCGTTTCATTGACAAGATCTCGTGCCAAAAATACGCCACTTTGAATATTTGTTAGTGGCTCATAGGCGCGTCCGGCTTTTCCAGCATCAAGCACGTCAAATTGAACGTTTTTCTCTTTGCGTGCCTCCTTGTGGTAGGTATCAAAGCGATAAGCTCTTAAACTTAAACCATGCGCCAGAAGAGCACTTACTTGAGCATTTTGTTTAGCGTTGTTACCACCCAGATCGTCTGTCGCAATAACAATATCTTCAATATTGTCTTTCTCGAGTTTGGCAGAAATGTTGCCGCCAAGCTTAGTTATTTTTTCTTGTAGAAAATCGTTTTCTTCGCCAATTCCTGCAATCAATACACGGTCGAATTCTACGCCGGCGGGGGCAATTACCTCTACAAAACTGCCATAGCTGCCATCAAATTCAGCGACGTTGACTGCTTTTGACAATTGGCCCTTGGTTAGCTTGTCGAATCGATTAAACTCATCAGGCGCTTTGCCTTTACCGTGAAACAATACGAGTGCATCAGCGGTTGGGCTCATATTCTTTTCAAATGAAATTTGTTCTGCGTTTACGTTGAATAGCGCGCAGCTAATAGAAAAGGCAATAGCTGTTCTTGTCTTATTGAACATATTAATAGAATCCTTCAGAGATAAATAAAAACTCAGTTTTATCTGAGATTTGACAGAATGTTAAGAGAAAATAGATTAATGGCAGATAGTGTGCGGTGATTTTCACATAAAGGCGCATGCCCCATTTTGCATGGGGCATGCTTGAGTATTTTACACTTTAAATTGGTTAACCACTTTTGATAGCGATTGTGCATTTTGTCGTAAATAATCAAGTCCAGTTGTCATCTCGGTAGATGTCTTAACTGTATCGTCAGTAAGCACTCGCACATTCTCTACATTTTGCGAAACTTCTTCGGCAACGGTCGCTTGTTGATTTACTGCATTGGCAATTTCAAGTGTTTGGTTTTGGAACTCGGTTATTACGGTGGTAATTTCGGCTAGTACGTTGTGTACTTGTTCCGTCAGTTCTACACTATGCGCTGCTTCATCACGGCTTTGATTCATCACATCCACCGCACTGGTCGCGGTAGTTTGCAAGTCGTCAATAATGGCTTCTATGTTCGCGGTAGATTCTTGGGTGCGAGAAGCCAAGGTCCGTACTTCGTCGGCAACTACGGCAAATCCTCGCCCTTGCTCACCCGCACGAGCGGCTTCAATGGCTGCATTCAACGCGAGCAAGTTAGTTTGTTCAGCAATACCGCGAATGACCGTTAATACTTCGCCTATGCTCTGAGTACCCTCTCGTAGCTTACTAACCACTTCAGCTGCTGAAGATACGTTGTCTGAGAGCTGATTAATGCCAGATGCAGCTTGCGCAACTACGCGTGCTCCCTCGCTCACTTGTTGCTCGGCATTGTTAGCTAACTCTTTTGAAGCGTTGGCGTTATTTGATATGTCTTGGCTAGTTTGCGCAAGTTCCGTGGCTGCCGTAGCCACCATATCGATCTCGCGTTTTTGATCTTCGATGATATTACTGGTTTGATGACCCACTGCGGTAGCTTGTTCCGTAGACTGTTCTACATCATTGGTTATGACGACAGTTTCCTTTACTAATCCTTGGATTTTATCAACAAAGGTATTGAATTCTTTCGTTAGTGCGCCAATTTCATCCGGTCTTTGGTTATTAATGCGCTGTGTTAAGTCACCATCACCTTCAGCTATTTCGTGCATGGCGGCTTTCAAATCGCTGATGCGTTTAAATAGCGGCGTAAGCAACAACCAAATCAAACCTGCAATGAGTGTAATAATTAACAGAACTACAATCGAGTAAGACCAAAATGCTGATTGTACTGGGTCAGTAATTAGGCGCTCAGGTACCATAAAGCCCAGTTTCCAATTCATTAATGGATATTCACTTTTTACTTCATCAAATATCACTAAATATGAATTACCTTGGTAGGTGACGTTGGCAAGCCCTTGTTCGTTTTGGCTAATGGTATACTGTAACTCGTTAAACCCTTGCGCATCTTGAAAGTGTTGGTCAACTTTACTCATTAAATCACCTGGCTCAAAGTCGTCGTCAAAGCCAGGGAAGAAAACTAGTTTTCCTGTGTCTGTCATTAAGAATGCTTCACCTTCACCTTGGTATTTGATCTTGGCGAGAAGGTCTTTACCTATCGTAGTGATTAATATATCGATACCACCTATCCCGAGAAATCTTCCATTTGGTAAATAATATGGACCTTTTACCGTAGCCGAAATAGAGCCATCATTAGCATCTACCGCTGGATCGGTAACGTACATGCGACCAATATCAATACCTTCTTGCCACCAAGGACGTTTGCTAGTGAAGTAATTCGCATCAGTATAGCGACCATTCAAATCGAAATACTCATGCGTATTTTCAGTGCCAAAAAATACGCTTTTAATTGCACTATCTTGATCGGAAAAATAGCGGAAGTATTTAATAACATCTTGGTACTCAGGGATGTGATCAATATCGGATAAGCGCTGGTCGTAACTGGTAAACCAATCTACGACTTGCGGACTAGCGAACACCGCATGGTTAATTTGGCCTTTGGCTTCAAAATAGCCACGGATCTCACTTGCCTGCTTGGCTACGATACCTTCGATCGATTCAATTAGTTGCGCGCGGGTATTGTCACTAACGTTAGTGAGCAAAAAGTAAGATGTTATGATTAGTAAAATGGCAACGGCAGAAGAAATTCCTACCACCAAGCGCCCCATAATAGAGCGTTTAAAAAAACGGAACATGAAAAACCACCACTGATTTTTGTTATTTTTATATACGACCCAACGAACATATCAATTAGGGCAACGATTTGGAAGTTATTTGACCAAAAAAAGTGCACTAATTATGAAGTGCTAGAGGTATTTTATCGTGATGGTATTTAGCTAATAATCAATCGAACCAGCCAGTATTTATGGAACGACAGACTCACGCAAAATTGGCAAGCGAATAACATTACTATATGATGCGATTACAAAAAAGCCTATTGCTTAGCGTACACCAATAATGCAACTAGGTAAGATAAACAATAAGCATTTCATGTTGGCAAAAGGAATTATGGCACAGCAGTTTTTCGCCTCTTTATTAACTTTATTCTTACTCTCTCAATTTGCAAGCGCCAAAAGCGACCTTGTGGATTATTTTGATCACTACGGTTTTGAGCAGAACATTAGCCAGGGAAGTGTTAATTGTATGGTCAGAGATAAAAACGGGTACTTATGGGTGGGAACGCAAGGTGGGCTAAATCGGTTTAACGGCATCGAGTTTAGCACCTACCTAGCAGACGGTTCTGACAAAAACCCTTCAGGAAATTGGATTACTGGTTGTGCAATGGATACCGAAGGTAATTTATGGTTCAGCACAAAATCTGCGGGCATCAATAAGCTTTCATCACGGACACAAAGGTTTATCACACTTAATTCTATTAATACCGATAACATAACCGACGATCGGTTTAACACCTTGTTTATTGAAAATGAAAAATACTTGTGGGCTGGAGGCGCAAACGGTGAGCTATTTAGGGTCAGTTTGCTTGATAACACAGTGACTCGCTTTAAAGTACATGAGGGTAGCATCAGCAAAATAAATCGTATCGTGAAAGGGATTGATGGAAAGCTATGGTTGGCAACGGGCAGTGGTTTGTACTATTTGTCGGACACGCATTTAAAACCTGTTGAAAATGTGCTCACACAAGAAAACCCGATAGAAGGAGAGCTATGGACACTCGCAATTGATCATACAGGTAATTTATGGATAGGCGGAAAAAAGGGGCTCTATCTGTTGTCGCATTCTTCCGATGGATATATGGTTTCATCGCAATCCGTCAAAGCGTGGGTGACGGGCATTGTGGAAAGAACAAAGGGAGTGTTGTGGATAACCACTTATGGTTCGGGCTTGTATATTTTCGAACCAGATTTTGGTATTCAGCAACGGTTTGTCAAAAAAGATCGGAATGCTTACGGATTGAGAAGCGACTATCTTATTTCAATTAACAAAGACAGTGATGACCAGATTTGGTTAGGCTCAGATGGCAAAGGGCTACAAAGGTATCTGATTTCACGCAATAGATTTCACCATACCTCACATGATCCGGAAGATGAGCTCACAATTAGTCATGCATTTGTGCGTGCAGTATCTACGGAGAAAGATGGAACACTTTGGGTGGGCACACGAAATGGCCTAAACAGAAAATCGCCAAACGGCAGCGGCTTTATTCGGTACTTCTTCGATGAAAGTCAACCCAATAGTTTGCCCAATAATAATGTGTTCGCATTGCATGTAACTGAAGAGGGCACTGTGTGGGTAGGCACATATGGTGGAGGGTTGGCAAAATATAATCATGCGACCGATGATTTTACACGTTATTCACAGGCGTCTGGCTTACCAAGTAGTTATATCTATGCAATCACATCATCCAGCGATAAGGAATTGTGGCTTGGTACAAATAAGGGATTAATTCATTTCGATCCAAGCACTGAGGAGTCTCGCCACTATTATCATAAAGAAGGTACGACTGACAGTTTAAGTCAGAACACCGTAGTTAGCCTATATGACGAAGGTAAAGATAGTTTGTGGGTTGGCACATTCTTAGGATTAAACAGATTTGATAAAAATACGGGCAAGTTTACTCATTTTAAGAAAAACCCTTTAGGATTGACAGACAATGTTGTTACTTCTCTAATGCATGACTCCCGAGGTGACTTGTGGGTTGGCACGATGAATGGACTTAATCGAATTGATGGAAAGTCGTTTGAGATAACACAGTTTGGCGTCGAAAATGGATTACCTAATGGCAATGTATTTGGGATTGTAGAAGACAATACGGGAAATTTATGGATGAGTACCAACAATGGGTTAGCAAAATTCAACATTTCAGACCAAAATTTTAGCATTTATTCAGTTGGCGATGGATTGCAGGACAGGGCATATATTCTCGGAGCTTACTATCGAGATAATCGAGGCAGGCTATATTTTGGAGGAGTAAATGGTTTCAACTGGTTCACGCCTGAGTCGTTGGCGCTAGAGCCTAAGACGCCCAACGTAATGCTAGAAGATTTCTTATTATTTAACAAAGCAATAGATGAAAAATCTCTCATAAAGCGTACCAAAGGGGAGTTCATTGAGTTATCCCATGAAGATGTTATTTTTGGTGTGCGATTTAGCGCTCCGCTAGCCACACATCCAGAAAAATTACAATTTGCTTATAGGTTAAATGGATTTGATACCAATTGGATTAATGCGACAGCGTTAAATCGAGTTGCTACTTATACAAACATACCTGCGGGCGAGTTTGAGCTGAAAATAAAAACACGTTATGCAGGAGGAGCATGGAGCAAGAACCTCACCGTTCCAATTAAAATAAAACCGGCTCCATGGTTTTCTTCATGGGCTATTAGTCTCTACGTGTTACTTTCGGGTATTTTCTTATGGAGCTTTTGGCAAATGCATTATAAAAAGAAGTTGGCAGAGCAACAAAAAAGGCATGCAGAAATAGTAGCTAATGCAAAAGATGAACTCTTGGCGAATGTATCGCATGAATTCAAAACGCCTATCACACTCATTCTGGGGCCAACTAATGAGTTGATACAAACGAGCAATGTTGCTACCAAACGGCAACTTGAAGGCATTAAGCGCAATGCAGAAAAGCTCGACACATTGGTGAGCAATATATTAGCTAACAAAACATTAGATATTAGCCATAGGGTAGAGTGTACTGACATATTAGCTATCGGTTTATCTATGGCTAATGAGTTTTCAGTGCTTGCCAAAGAACATCATCAGCAAGTTGAATACGTCACATTGAATCAGCAGGAGATATTTGTTGATATTGAGTCTGAAAAAGTTGAATTGGTGATCAGTAACTTGCTATCGAATGCGATCAAATATGCAGGCGAACATTGCAGTGTAGAATTACGAATTTGGAGTGAAGGACAGCATTGTTTTATCCTAGTTCAAGATACCGGAGTTGGTATTCCTGAGAATGAGCTAGATTCTGTCTTTGAGCGAGGATTTCGAGGTGCTGGCAATAAGGAGTCGTCCAATGGTCACGGTATTGGGTTATCTTTGGTTAAAGACATCCTTGAGCAGAAAAATGGCGAAATCAAACTCACTTCACGTATAAATGAAGGAGCACGATTTCTTGTCAAACTACCGCTTGCTATACGTCACACTATTCTTACCCAAACTCCTTCACACAATATCCAGCGTATCGATAAAGGGAAAAAGCTGTTAATCATTGATGATAACGCAGAAATTTGTCTTTACTTATCACAAATATTATCAAGTCATTACCGATGTCAAATGAGCTCTGACGGTAAAGAAGGGTTAGCACGTGCATTGGAATGGCAGCCAGACGTTATAATTTCCGATGTGATGATGCCCAATATGAATGGTTTGGAGTTACTCCAAGCGTTAAGAACCAATGATAGTACTTGTCATATTCCTGTACTTATGTTGAGCGCTTATCCATCAAAGACATTGAAATTAAACACTCTGTCTTTGCTGGCTGACGAATTTTTGCCTAAACCCTTCGATAAAGCCGAGTTGTTTGCTGCGTTGAGCAATATCTTAGCAATTAGAGCCATGTCACAGCAAAAGGCGATACAGCAATTACATGATTCAAAGAGCGAATCACTTGCGTCTGACAACCCAACACAATCTTGTCTTCCTGCTCATAATGTCAAAGATGCGAGGTTCATAGAGCGAGTGAATAGTTTGTTGGCAGAGCATTATACTGATGCTGAATTCTCACTTGCGGCACTCGCACAAAAAATGTTCATGAGTGAGCGAAACTTGCAGATAAAAACTAAAGCGCTGTTTGGAGTTTCTCCTGTCGACTTAATCAGGGAGGTTAGATTGCACCAGGCGACATTAGCACTATGCGGAGGTGCTGACAGTGTTGGAGACATAACTCTGCAATGTGGTTTTAATTCACAAAGTTACTTTACTAAATGTTTTAAAGAAAAATACGGTATGACACCAAACGCTTATAGAAAATTGAAACGCGATTAGCATATTTTCGTAATTGTTATAATAAATTTCGTGATTGTGCTAAGTCTAAGGTTATGATTATGTTAAATTTATTTTGCTTTTGAGTGGTGCGGTTAATTGCTTTTTTAGTGAATTAACCAGTTTTAAAAGGAGAGTAATGTGACTTTCAAAGCAAAATCCTTAGCTATTGGTTCAATTATGTTTGGTTTAATGGCCTGCCAAAGTACATCAACATCAGTAACATCAGGGCAAAGCTCGCCCAACGTAAATGAAGTAAAGCAGCAACAATATAACGGACCGAAAGCTCGTATTGCAGTTGCTCGTTTTACGGATAAATCAAACAACCGCCATTGGTGGACCAAAGAAATTGGCAATGGTATGTCAGATCAACTAATGACCTCGCTTGTTAATACAAATCGCTTTATTGTTCTAGAACGTCAGGCGTTAGATGCAGTGTTGTCAGAACAGGATTTAGTAACCTCTGGGCGAGTGAATGCTGTGACGGGGGCTGGCTATGGTGAAGTGGAAGGTGCAGAAATTGTCATTGTTGCTTCTGTAACTGAGTTTGCAGATGGGTCTTCAGGAGGAAGTGTCGGTGGCGCGGGATTTCTAGGTGATGTATTCAGTTCAGTGAAAGCGGGCTTTTCGAGTACACATATGGCTATAGATATGCGCCTAATCGATACCACTACATCTCGTGTATTGGCTGCAACCTCCGTTGAAAGCGGTAGTAAAGATTTCGATTTTTCTGGCGCGTTATATAACTTCGGTGATTCATTTACCTCAGGCAGTTTAAGTGGCTGGTCGAATACACCCAAAGAAAAGGCGCTTAGAGAAGTTATAGAAAAAGCCGTACAGTTTATAGTAACCAAAATACCTGAAGACTTTTATCGCTATAATGCAAACAACACACTAACTGCTGGTAAAAAAGCGCCTAAACATACTGCTAAAGTTAAAAGCTCCAAAACTCAAAATGATAGTCATAACAAAGATGAAACTGTTAATGACTCTTCTAGATCATCACGTGCAATGTCGTTAGATTCTGTGAGCATTGCGATGGCACAAGCTCAATTAAATTGCCTGGGTTATTTGTCAGATCAAGAAAAAGAAGGAAGAATGACTCCCAATACGGTAGTGGCTGTCAAAAAGTTTCAACAAGCATCGGGGCTAACTGTAAATGGAGATTTAAACGACACAACAAGAGATGCTTTAGCTGATACAGGATGTTTGAATAATTCTATAAGCGGAGCAATGAGTATGATTGCTAGCGCATTTGTTGGCGCCTCGGAAACCTCGGACGAGGAATACGATCGCATAGATAACAATGATTTCCTATTAGTGCCAACGCGTGAAGACAAAGACTTAGGCAGCCTTTCTATTGCTCATAAAGAAAGTGAAAGTGGTATGACTGAGATTGAAGTGTTCGCTAAACATTCTGAATCGGGTGTAGCATTAACAAAAGCGCATGCTACACTGTTCAAAGTTGCGTCGGATGGTGTTTTAGCCGATGAGCCCGATTATCTTCAGCATGACGTGGTAGAGCCAGTAAATAGTGGCCGATACTACTTAAAAGTAGCTTCACATCAAAAATTCTTTGCATCTGGTGATGTTATTCTAAGGCGAGGGAAGAAAAATATTATCACTGCTACGTTAAATTAGGATAAGAGTATTTCACTAAAGTTTGTTAAGTTTATCTCATAAAAAAACGGTCCTAAATTTAGGACCGTTTTTATTTTTAGATTTGAATTATTTATTCAAATTATTTTTTAGCGTTACGCTCTTTAACTTCAGCGATAACTTCGTCAGCTACGTTTTGCGGACACTGGTTGTAGTGTGAGAATTCCATAGAGAATTGACCACGACCTGATGTCATTGTACGTAGGTGTCCGATGTAACCGAACATTTCTGAAAGTGGAACGTCTGCCTTGATGCGAACACCTGTAGTGCCAGCTTCTTGGTCTTTGATCATACCACGACGACGGTTCAAGTCACCGATTACGTCACCAACGTGATCTTCTGGAGTGAACACGTCAACTTTCATGATAGGTTCAATCAACTGAGGACCAGCCTTAGGAATTGATTGACGGAAAGCGCCTTTAGCTGCGATTTCGAACGCTACTGCTGATGAGTCAACCGCGTGGAATCCACCGTCGTATAGTTCAATTTCAACGTCTAGTACAGGGAAACCAGCTAGAACACCTTCGTCCATCATGCCTTTGAAGCCTTTCTCGATTGCTGGGAAGAATTCCTTAGGAACGTTACCACCAACAACAGTAGACTTAAATGTGAAACCTGAGTTCGGCTCACCTGGCTTGATACGGTAATCGATCTTACCGAATTGACCTGAACCACCAGATTGTTTCTTGTGCGTGTAAGAATCTTCAACAGCTTGCGTGATAGTTTCACGGTATGCTACTTGTGGCTTACCAACTTCAAGCTCAACACCGTAAGTACGCTTAAGGATATCTACTTTGATATCTAAGTGTAATTCACCCATACCTTTAAGGATTGTTTCGCCTGAATCTTCGTCAGTCTCAACTTGGAATGTTGGATCTTCAGCAACCATCTTACCGATAGCAATACCCATTTTCTCAGTTGAACCCTTATCTTTTGGTGCAACCGCGATTGAGATTACTGGTTCTGGGAATACCATTGCTTCAAGTGTACAAGGCTGTTTCACGTCACAAAGTGTGTGACCAGTTTGTACGTTCTTCATACCAACGATAGCAAGAATGTCACCAGCTTGTGCTTCAGTTAATTCTGTACGATCTTCAGCTTGCATCTCAACCATACGGCCGATACGCTCAGTTTTACCTGTGAACGAGTTAAGTACAGTATCACCTTTCTTAAGGCGACCAGAATATACACGTACGAAAGTAAGTGCACCGAAACGGTCATCCATAATTTTAAATGCTAATGCACGGAACGGCTCATCTGCGTCTACAATTGCGAATTCACCAGTAGGCTCACCTTCTTCGTCAGTCAACGGTTGAGGTGGTACTTCAGTTGGAGAAGGTAAGTAATCAACAACAGCATCAAGAAGAAGTTGCATACCTTTGTTTTTGAAAGCTGAACCACAGTAAGTAGGGAAGAACAACAATTCGTTAGTACCTTTACGGATACAAGCTTTGATTTGCTCTTCTGTAGGGTCTAATTCACCTTCCAAGTAATCCATAAGCATATCTTCATCTGCTTCTAAAGCAGTTTCGATTAGCATTTCACGGTATTCAGCAGCTTGGTCTACCATATCTGCAGGGATATCTTGAATTTCGTAGTTTTCTGGCTGACCAGAATCGTCCCAAACGTATGCTTTTTGGCTTAATACGTCTACAACACCAACAAAGTTATCTTCTTCACCGATTGGTAAAGTCATAACAAGTGGGTTAGCGCCAAGTACGTTCTTAACTTGATCTTTAACGCGGAAGAAGTTTGCACCTAAACGGTCTAGTTTGTTAACGAAAATCAAACGTGCAACTTTAGATTCGTTAGCATAACGCCAGTTAGTTTCTGATTGCGGCTCAACACCACCAGAACCACAGAATACACCGATACCACCGTCAAGAACTTTAAGAGAACGATATACTTCTACAGTGAAGTCAACGTGACCCGGAGTGTCGATTACGTTAAAACGGTGCTTTTTCCATTCACAAGTTACGGCAGCAGACTGGATTGTAATACCACGCTCAGCTTCTTGTTCCATGAAGTCAGTTGTTGACTCACCATCGTGAACTTCACCGATCTTATGGATCATACCCGTAAGTTTCAAAATTCGTTCAGTTGTGGTGGTTTTACCAGCATCAACGTGAGCGAAAATACCAATATTTCTGTATTTTGATAAATCTGCCATTTCTTTGCTCTATAGAGTTAGTGATTAAAAACCGCGCGAGTATACCAGAAGTTGAGCGAAACAAACATATCTAAGAAGAATTAATTTTAGCGTTCAAGTTAAATTTTTCGATCTAAAAGGAGGAACTAGGTGCGGATTAGTTATTTAAATTCTTTACATTGCTTAGTTTTTTAACCGCGTTGATTTCAAATAGTCGCATATTAGTACTTGTATTGGTATCCATAATGCGGCACATAGTAAACTTATACGAGGAATGCCCAAATCTGGGTTTGGTAAAAAGATGTCTCTATAAGAAATGCAGTAGGGCGTTAAGAACCATTTAATTGCATCATACTAAAGTTAATAGCTTCCTACCTATATAAATAAGCAGAACTATCAAGTTTTTTGAAGGTGGTAATCCAGAGAACGATAGTTCAGCAACAAAAAACTACTTGTTTAAAATTTATTCTTATGTATAATACGCGCTCACGTTAGGCCTATGCCTTCGTGATTTAGCTAAATTGCTTCGATAGAATTTAGCTCACACAGCAACCCCGATAGGGGGTTGAATGTTTTAGTCGGTACACCCCCCTTTCATACTAAGAAAGGCGATGGGTCGTATTTTGTTCGTTCTTTTATAGGGGATTTGATTCATGTCAAATCAAAGAATTCGCATTCGTTTGAAAGCGTTTGATCATCGTTTGATTGATCAATCTACAGCAGAAATCGTTGACACTGCTAAGCGTACTGGTGCTCAGGTTCGTGGTCCAATTCCACTTCCTACGCGCAAAGAGCGTTTCACTGTTTTGATTTCTCCACACGTTAACAAAGATGCGCGTGATCAGTACGAGATTCGTACGCACAAGCGTTTAATTGATATCGTAGAACCTACTGATAAGACTGTTGATGCACTTATGCGTCTAGACTTAGCAGCTGGTGTCGACGTTCAAATTAGCTTGGGTTAATAGGGGGTTTTAACATGACTATAGGTCTAGTTGGACGTAAAGTTGGTATGACTCGTATCTTCTCTGAAGATGGCGTTTCTACTCCAGTTACAGTCCTAGAAGTTGAAGCCAACCGTGTTGCTCAGGTTAAAACTGTAGACAACGATGGCTATTCAGCGATTCAAGTTACTACTGGTACTAAGAAAGCTAACCGTGTAAACAAGCCAGCAGCTGGCCACTTTGCGAAAGCAGGTATTGAAGCTGGTCGTGGTTTGTGGGAATTCCGTTTAAACGACGGTGAAGGTGCTGAATTAGCAACTGGTAGCGAAATCACAGTTGAAATTTTCAACGACACTAAATTAGTAGACGTGACAGGCACATCTAAAGGTAAAGGTTTCCAAGGCGGTATCAAGCGTTGGAATTTCCGTACTCAAGATATGACACACGGTAACTCATTGTCTCACCGTTCAAACGGTTCAATTGGTCAATGTCAAACACCAGGTCGCGTATTCAAAGGCAAAAAAATGTCTGGTCACATGGGTGCTGAGAAAGTAACAACTCAAAACCTTGAATTAGTTCGTGTAGACGCTGAGCGTAACTTGCTTCTTATTAAAGGTGCAGTTCCAGGTCACGTAAACGCTAACGTAATCATCAAGCCAGCTGTTAAAGCCTAACGTCTGAGGAGAATTTTGATGGAATTAGCATTAAAAGACGCGTCAGGCGCTCTTGAAGTTTCAGAAGCTACTTTTGGACGTGAGTTCAACGAAGCTTTAGTACACCAAGTAGTTGTTGCTTATGCAGCAGGTGCTCGTCAAGGTACTGTTAAGCAAAAGAACCGTTCTGAAGTTAGTGGTGGTGGCAAGAAGCCATGGCGTCAAAAAGGTACTGGCCGTGCACGTGCTGGTACAACTCGTGGTCCAATTTGGAGAACTGGTGGCGTAACATTCGCAGCTCGTCCTCAAGATCACAGCCAAAAAGTTAACCGTAAAATGTACCGTGGTGCTATCCAAAGCATCCTTTCTGAATTAGTTCGTCAAGAACGTTTAGTAGTGGTAAATGACTTTGCGGTTGAATCGCCAAAAACTAAAGACTTAGTTGCTAAGTTAAAAGGTTTGGAGTTAAAAGACGTATTAATCGTTACTCCAGAAGTTGATGAGAACTTGTTCTTATCTGCTCGTAACCTTTACAAGGTTGATGTACGTGACGTACAAGGTATCGACCCTGTAAGCTTGGTTGGTTTTGAAAAAGTATTGATGACTGCTAGTGCGGTTAAGCAAATTGAGGAGATGTTAGCATGATAAGCGAAGAACGTTTGTTAAAAGTGCTTTTGGCACCAAACATTTCTGAAAAAGCAACAATGTCTGCTGAAGCAAACAACACAGTTGTTTTCAAAGTAGCCACTGATGCAAAGAAAGCTGAAATCAAAGCGGCAGTAGAAAAACTTTTCGAAGTTAAAGTTGAAGGTGTTCGTACTTTAAATGTTAAGGGTAAAACAAAGCGTACAGGTGCTCGTTTTGGTCGTCGTAGCGACTGGAAAAAAGCGTACGTTACTCTTGCAGAAGGTAGTGACATCGACTTCGTTGGCGCTGAAGCATAGGAGAAGTACAGATGGCTATTGTAAAATGTAAACCAACTTCTCCGGGTCGTCGCCACGTAGTTAAAGTGGTAAACCCGGACCTATACAAAGGTAAGCCTTACGCTCCACTTTTAGAGAAAAACTCTAAGTCTGGTGGTCGTAACAATACGGGTCGTATTACAGTTCGTCACGTTGGTGGTGGTCACAAGCAACACTACCGCGTAATTGACTTTAAACGTACTAAAGATGGCATTCCTGCAAAAGTTGAGCGTTTGGAATATGATCCAAACCGTAGTGCTAACATCGCGTTAGTATTATATGCAGACGGTGAGCGTCGTTACATCTTGGCTCCTAAGGGCCTAAAAGCTGGTGATACAATCCAGTCTGGTGTAGATGCGCCTATCAAAGCAGGTAACACATTACCATTGCGTAACACACCATTAGGTAGTGTTATTCACGCAATCGAACTTAAACCAGGCAAAGGTGCTCAAATTGCTCGTGCAGCGGGTACTTATGCTCAGTTAGTTGCTAAAGACGGTGCTTATGTAACGTTACGTCTTCGTTCAGGCGAAATGCGTAAAGTTGAAGCAGATTGTCGTGCAACTCTTGGTGAAATCGGTAACGCTGAACACATGCTTCGCTCATTGGGTAAAGCTGGTGCTCAACGTTGGCGTGGTGTTCGCCCAACTGTTCGTGGTGTTGCCATGAACCCAGTTGATCACCCTCACGGTGGTGGTGAAGGTAAAACTTCAGGCGGTCGTCATCCGGTATCTCCTTGGGGTGTACCAACTAAGGGTTATAAGACTCGTAAGAACAAGCGTACTGATAAGTTCATCGTACGTCGTCGTACTAAATAGTACTTAATTAATTAAAGAGGAATCACCATGCCACGTTCTCTCAAGAAAGGTCCTTTTATTGACCTACACTTGTTGACGAAGGTAGAGAAAGCGGTGGAAAGCGGGAATAAAAAGCCAATTAAAACTTGGTCCCGTCGCTCAATGATCATACCTAATATGATCGGATTGACTATCGCTGTCCATAATGGTCGTCAACACGTTCCTGTATTTGTTACTGAAGAAATGATCGGTCACAAATTAGGTGAATTTGCACCAACTCGTACTTATCGCGGCCACGCTGCTGATAAGAAAGCGAAGAAGAAGTAAGGGGAAGTTAGATGGAAGCAATCGCTAAACATAAATTTGCCCGTGGTTCTGCTCAAAAAGCACGTTTAGTTGTGGATCAAATCCGCGGCTTACATGTTGAGAAAGCACTTGAAATCCTAGAATACAGCAACAAAGGTGCTGCTGTTCTTGTGAAGAAAGTTTTAAACTCAGCAATTGCTAACGCAGAACATAACGAAGGTGCAGACATTGATGAATTGTTCGTTAAAACTATTATGGTTGACGATGGTCCAACAATGAAACGTATCAAGCCTCGTGCGAAAGGTCGCGCGGATCGTATCCTTAAGCGTACAAGTCACATCACTGTGATTGTAGCTGATAGCTAGGAGATATTAGAATGGGTCAAAAAGTCCATCCAAATGGTATTCGCTTAGGTATCACTAAACCTTTCGCGTCTACTTGGTTTGCAAGTAGCAAAGAATTTGCAGATAACTTACACGGCGATCATTTAGTTCGTGCATACTTATCTGAAAAGCTTAAGCGTGCATCATTGTCAAAAATCGTGATTGAGCGTCCTGCTAAATCTATCCGTGTAACAATCCACACTGCTCGTCCAGGTGTTGTTATCGGTAAGAAAGGCGAAGACGTAGAAAAGTTACGTTTAAAAGTATCTAAAATCGCTGGTGTTCCTGCTCAAATCAACATCGCTGAAGTACGTAAGCCAGAAATGGATGCGCAGCTTGTTGCTGACAGCATTGGTAGCCAATTAGAGCGTCGTGTAATGTTCCGTCGCGCTATGAAGCGTGCTGTACAAAATGCAATGCGTTTAGGTGCTAAGGGTATCAAAGTTGAAGTTAGTGGTCGTTTAGGCGGCGCTGACATCGCACGTTCAGAATGGTATCGTGAAGGTCGTGTACCTCTACATACATTACGTGCTGACATCGACTACGCAACTGCGCGTGGCGAAACAACTTACGGTACTATCGGTATTAAAGTGTGGATCTTCAAAGGTGAAGTAATCGGTGGTATGCCTGCACAGGTAGAAGCACCTGCTAAGCCTAAGAAAAGAAACAACCGCAAGAGCAAGTAGGGGATAAGTAATGTTACAACCAAAACGTACTAAATTCCGTAAGCAATTTAAATTGCGTAACCGCGGTCTTGCAAACACTGGTAGTTCAGTAAGCTTCGGTACTTACGGCCTTAAATCAGTTGAACGTGGTCGTATGACTGCGCGTCAAATTGAAGCGGCACGTCGTGCAATGACACGTCACGTTAAGCGTCAAGGTAAAATTTGGATCCGTGTATTCCCGGACAAACCAATTACTAAGAAACCTCTTGAGGTTCGTATGGGTAAAGGTAAAGGTTCTGTGGAATATTGGGTATGTCAAATTCTACCAGGTCGTGTTCTTTATGAAATGGAAGGTGTATCAGAAGAATTGGCACGTGAAGCATTTGCATTAGCAGCTGCCAAATTGCCATTCAAAACAACCTTCGTAACTAGAACGGTGATGTAATGAAAGCTAGCGAATTAAGAGAAAAAAGCATTGAAGAGTTAAATGCTGAGTTACTTGAATTGTTACGCGAGCAGTTTAACTATCGCATGCAAGCAAGCACAGGTCAGTTAGCACAAACTCACTTGCTAAGAACGGTACGTCGCAATATTGCACGTGTAAAGACTATCATAACTGAAAAGGCTGGTAAGTAATGAGCGAGAAAATTCGTACACTACAAGGTCGTGTAATCAGTGACAAAATGGATAAGTCTATCACTGTCCTGATTGAGCGCCGTGTTAAGCACCCAATGTATGGTAAGTTCATGACGCGTTCAACTAAGTTGAAAGCGCATGATGAAACTAACCAATGTAATGCGGGTGATTTAGTAACTATTCGTGAATGTGCTCCAATCTCTAAGACTAAGTCTTGGACTTTGGTAGACGTAGTTGAAAAAGCTTAATAGCTGATTTAACTTCACAACAGTTGATCAAAAACCCTGCTATTTAGCAGGGTTTTTTTTGTCATATTCGTTTCGAGATTGCCTAATTTCGTCATGGTGATCGCTTGCCCAAGTTACCAGTTGGAATAAAGGTTTCACTATGCCTTTACCCATCTCTGTAAGTTGATATTCTACTCTCACAGGTACTTCAGGAAAAACTGTTCTATTGACATAACCTTCGCGTTCTAAGTCTCGTAAGGTTTGCGTTAACATTCGCTGTGAAATACCCACAACTCTAGATTTAAGAGAATTGAACCGATCAGCTTCATTCACTAGTGCAAATAAAATCAGCATTGACCATTTATCACCAATTTGCGCAATAACGTTACGAATTGGGCAATCTTCATTGTTATGAAAAACTCGTTTTTCTGCTTTAATGTTCTCTTTCATAACTCACCTTCTATATATCTTACTTTCATAGGGGTTACCTATTTGTGCCTAGGTCACATTCAAGTGCCTAATTGTAATGTAGGTAACTTTTAATTACCATGGGTAAAGTTAGTAACCAATTAGGTTTTTTGGAGTTATTTATGTGGAAAAGCTTTATATCAACAATTCTTGTTTTAGTTTGTACAACGTCATTCGCTCAAGGGGGAAGTAGTCCTTCTGTTGATTTTCAACAATTGAAAAAATCACACTGGTCTCAACAGGAATTAAAAAATGCAAAATTGATCGCTGATTTCGTACAAAATCTAATGAACGACCACAACTTTGACTATGTATTGAAACAGTTTAATGATAATTCCTATGTACAGCATAATCGTAACATTCCAGATAAAATAGCAGGTTTGGTTGGCTTCTTGCGTGAGTTTGTTCAGGACTATCCTGAATATTCATATGAGGTGAAACACATCTATGTTGATGGGGATTTTGTCATATTTCACTCTCATGCAACGCTAGAAAAGGTAGATAGAGGCGATGATCAAAAAGGTATGAACATTATTGATACTTGGCGCATAAACAATGGAAAAATCGTCGAACATTGGGACTCAATTCAGGCGCTTGATGGCATGATGCGATTTTACTTTTTAATGACTGGCGGCACAATTCGTAATACGAACGGAGTGTTCTAACCTCAAGTACAAAAAAAGCATTTTGGTGGCTGGTGAGTATGGCCACTGGCCATTACAAGCGAATAAATGATAGGTTAGAGCATAAGACTGACAGTTACTTGGCACATGATAGTAACTGTCAGTTTGACGTTATAAGAAACTTAAGCCTTAAACTGTTCTAGCATCTGCTCTTGCTTTTTAATGTTCTCTACTTGGTTCAGCATTGTCACATTTACATTGTCGGCTTCGTCAGACACTTGGTGTGAAATGTCCTTAATGTTGTATGCATTCCTATTAATCTCTTCAACCACCACACTTTGTTCGTCGGCAGATGCTGATATTTGTACATTAAGATCAACGATGGTTTGGATTGATTGGCGAATACTTTCTAGTGCGGCATCGGCGGCTTGTGATTGTTCCACCGTTGATGATGCAATTTCTCTACTTTGATTCATTTCGGTCACTGCTGATTTGGCGCCCGATTGCAGTTGGTCAATCATCGTTTTAATTTCATCGGTTGCTTCCTGCGTGCGTTGAGCGAGGGTGCGAACTTCATCTGCAACTACTGCAAAACCGCGCCCTGATTCACCAGCGCGTGCAGCCTCAATAGCTGCATTCAATGCCAGTAAGTTAGTTTGTTCGGCAATGCCATTGATCACTGCTAGAATATTTTCGATACCGTTGGTGGCTACTTCGAGGTGCGACAGGACCTGTACCGCATGGTCTATTTGATCAGACAGTGAAGTAATTGATTTATTCGTCGCCTGTACAATATTACCCCCTTCAATCGCGGCTTCGTCAGCCCCACGTACTGCGTCAGCTGCTTGTTTGGCAGTATTTGCAACTTCTTTAGATGTTGCAGCCATCTCGTTAGTAGCTGTGGCGAGTGTGTCAATTTCTGTTAATTGGTTATGCATCGCTTGATTAGCGGTTTGCGCACCTTGAGATGTTGTTTGGGCATCAAGGTAAATGTCGTGTCCAAGTTGCTTGATATCGCCAATGAGTTTTTGAAGCATTTCTGTGAACAGGTTAAAGTTGTGCGCTAATGCTGCAAACTCAGGATCACTGTTTGTTTTAAGCCTCACTGTTAGGTCTGCATTACCTTGAGCAACATTAGACATGGCTTCGTTGATCTCGCTAAGTGGCTTCATCAGATAGTTAATAATGAATAGCAAGGCTCCAATACCAAATATCAGGGAAATAATGGAATATAACAGTGAATCGGAGCTTAATTCATCAACCGCCATAAAAGCCTTATTTTTGTCGAGAGCCACTCCCACATACCAGTCAAATCCTTCAACTTTTTCAAAGCTCACCAAAGTGTCTGTTTCACCGAGCGTGACCTGCTGAAAAGCCGAATTAATATTTACGTTTGGCATCACTTCGGTTAATGGTTTGCCATTAAAGTTGCTATTAGGGTGGGATATAACCACGCCGCCTTTACTGACCATAAAGGCGTAACCCGCGTTAAACATGTTTACTTTATTAATCATATTTGAAAGGCCAGCAAGGCTAACATCAAAAAATATAGCTCCCGCAAATCGCCCGCTTTGGTGAACTGGCGTACCGACCGACACTAGTATTTCTTTCGATACTGCATCAGCATATGGTTCAGTAACAATGGTCTTATTGGCTTGCTTGGCATCTACGTACCATGGGCGAGCACGCGGTTCCCAATTTGCCCCGGGATTCCAATTTGGATCGCTGGCAACGTACTTGCCAGTATCTTCATAGCCAAAACCGATAAGTATAAAACTGTTTTGAAGAGAGGCATTAGACAGGACTCTAGCAGCTTGCGACATTTCAATGTTCTGTTCTATCAGTTCTGTGGTAAGTTCGGCTAAACCGGTTTTACCGCTCATCTCTGCTTGCACAGAATTGCTAATCCCCTGAAGTATTTCTGCCACACTGGTATTAACCTGTTCTTCAAGCTTGTTCTTAACTAAAAAGTATTGATTGAATGAAAGTAAGGATAACGCCAGAAGCAAAATTATTGACGATGCTGCCACGATTTTATGATTGAATTTCACTCATGCCTCCAGTTTATTATTATTGAAGCAAGCTTATAAGGTGTCTTTTTATTTCTGAGCTTATTTTTGCTTACCTGATTTTGGTGTGTGCTTATGTTATTAATGTCTGAGTGAATAACACTTAGTACGCATTTCATGTATCGGTAAATTATAAATTTTATTTAACGCTTAATTGTTACTGTTGTGTAGTAATTAAGCAATACTAGCTTTTCGATCGCGATAAATCTATCAGAATATAATGTATATCTTTTGGAGGCTGTTACCGTATACAACAACTGAGTACGCTTAATTCAACCATTAAGCGCGTTTAACTGTATCTAAATACTGAGAAAGGCCGTATTGGGTATATGTTGATTTATTTTTCAATGTTTCTTTTTTAATACGCGCACTATTTGCAATGGCATCTGGTGTAGCATAGCCACGACTGTGATCTAGGTGGATAACGATGGCGCTATAACGTATTTGCTTGGCCTTGATGCCTGAATGTCTCAATCGAAAGCCGAGTTCACAATCTTGTCCACCATATTGCATACGCTCGTCATAACCGTTGACAGCAAATAGGTCATTTTTCCAGCCTGATGCGTTATGACCGTTCCATGTTCTCTTGGTCGGCGTTAAGTGATTTAACCAATAAGCAGAAAAGCTGTTAGCGGATAGTTTTTGTAACTTGAGCGTCTTCTTGAGACCGTGAGCAAGCAACCACTCAGGAGAAAAAGCATCTCCGTTTTTGATATCTTCTTTGGTAATTGTCTGGCTGATCGACATAGGTAATTTAAAATACCCGCCTGAAAGATAGTATCCTGTTTTTGCATGCTGCCGATGGACCGAGACAAAATCTTTTCTAGGGATGCAATCTCCATCGGTAAATATGACATATTCGCCTTTGGCCTCAAGCAATGCCTTATTCATGATTCGACATTTTTGAAAACCATTATCTTCTTGCCAAATATGGTTTATACGAATATGCGTGTGTTGCCTAAATTTTTCGATAAGCTCACCGGTGTCCGCGGTTGAACCGTCATCTGCGATGACTATTTCAAAATGTTTATCCAATTGAAAATGAAAGCCCCAAAGTACCTTTTCTAACCAAACTGTAGAATTGTACGTGGTAAATATTACCGAAATGAGCTGATTATTCGTTAGCATATAAACTTATTCGTGTTTACAAGATTTTGCTCATTCTTATAGTGTTCTATGACACTCATGTGAAAGAATTTAGAAAAAATTATTGCAAGTACCGGTTCCCTCGATTTGGCGGATTGATTCTAAAAGATCAAATTTAATGTACTGAAAGGGTTGTTTATAAATAATTCAGTCTCATCTCTATTTACGCGATGATTGATTGCCAATGATGCTTGTTTTATATGCTGATTCAGTGGCATTAGGGGAATTATTAATAATTGTACAAATAAAGTACCACTTTTACATTAGTGGTGTTATAATCTCGCGCCCGCTCAATTTGGGTTGGGTTTTAAAGGCAGTGACGGGTCAAATTTCTGGCCTTGAATTTATTAACAGCGGAGCACATAAAAATGATCCAAATGCAAACACAGCTAGACGTTGCTGATAACAGTGGCGCTCGACGCGTGCAATGTATTAAGGTCCTTGGTGGCTCGCACCGTCGCTATGCACGCATAGGTGACATCATCAAAGTTGCAGTGAAGGAAGCAATTCCTCGCGGCAAAGTTAAAAAAGGTGATGTACTGAATGCGGTAGTGGTGCGCACTAAAAAGGGCGTTCGTCGCCAGGATGGTTCTGCCATTCGCTTTGACGGCAACGCGGCAGTAATGTTAAATACTAACTTACAGCCAATTGGTACTCGTATTTTCGGGCCAGTGACACGTGAACTACGTACAGAAAAGTTCATGAAAATTGTGTCATTAGCACCAGAAGTACTATAAGGAGTCACGATAATGGCATCTAAGATTCGTCGTGATGATGAAGTAATCGTACTTGCGGGCAAAGACAAGGGCAAGACTGGTAAAGTCACTAAAGTTCTAGTTGAAGAAAGCAAAGTATTTGTAGAAGGTGTAAACCTTGTTAAGAAACATCAGAAGCCTGTACCTCAGTTACAGCAAGCTGGTGGCATCATTGACAAAGAAGCACCAATTCACGTATCAAACGTAGCGATCGTTAACCCTACTACGGGTAAAGCAGATCGTGTTGGTTTTAGAGTTGAAGACGGCAAAAAAGTTCGTTTCTTCAAATCTAATAACGAATTAGTTTAATAATTGGAGTAAACGATGGCGAAACTGCATGATTTTTATAAAGATACAGTTGTTGCAGAACTTCAAAAGAAGTTCGAATACAAAAGTGTCATGCAAGTCCCTCGGATTGAAAAGATCACCCTTAATATGGGTGTTGGTGAAGCTATTGCTGATAAAAAAGTATTAGAAAACGCCACAAATGATCTTACTGCAATCTCAGGTCAAAAGCCTTTAATCACGAAAGCGCGTAAATCAGTAGCGGGCTTCAAAATTCGTGAAGGCTACCCTATTGGCGCAAAAGTAACTCTACGCGGTGAGCGCATGTGGGAATTCTTAGAGCGTTTAATCTCTATTTCAGTTCCTCGTATCCGTGATTTCCGTGGCTTGAACCCTAAATCGTTCGATGGCCGTGGTAATTACAGCATGGGCGTGCGCGAGCAGATCATATTTCCTGAAATCGATTACGATAAAATCGATAAGATTCGTGGTTTAGATATTACTATCACAACGACTGCGAAATCTAATGAGGAAGGTCATGCTTTGCTGACTGCCTTTAACTTCCCGTTTAAGAAATAAGGTGTAGAGTTATGGCTAAATCGTCAATGAAAGCTCGTGAAGCTAAACGTACCAAGCTAGTAGCAAAATACGCTGAAAAGCGTCGTGCGTTAAAAGAAATCATCTCAAACGTTAATTCTTCTGAAGAAGAGCGTTGGGATGCCGTATTAAAACTTCAAACTTTACCTCGTGATTCGAGTTCTTCACGTCAACGTAACCGTTGTAACGTGACAGGTCGTCCACATGGTTACTTACGTAAGTTCGGTTTAAGCCGTATCAAATTGCGTGAGACTATGATGCGCGGTGAAGTTCCTGGTCTTAAGAAAGCTAGTTGGTAATTCACGGGAGTAAATGGTTATGATGACTGATCCTATCGCGGACATGTTTACACGCATCCGCAACGGTCAATCTGCAGCAAAAACTGCAGTAACAATGCCATCTTCTAAGCTAAAAGTAGCAATTGCTAACTTGCTTAAAGAAGAAGGTTATATTTCAGATTTCGCAGTATCAGGTGAAGTTAAACCTGAGTTATCTGTAGAGTTGAAGTATTTTGAAGGTAAAGAAGTAATCGAAACAATCAAACGTGTTTCACGTCCAGGTCTACGCGTATACAAAGGCAGCAACGAGCTTCCTAAAGTATTAGCAGGCATGGGTATTGCTATCGTTTCTACTTCTAAAGGTTTGATGACTGATCGCGCCGCTCGCTCTGCGGGTCTTGGTGGCGAAATCATCGGTTTCGTAGCGTAAGGAGCAAATTATGTCTCGTGTTGCAAAAGCACCTGTCGAAGTTCCTGCTGGCGTTACCGTAACGTTATCAGGTCAAGACATTACTGTTAAAGGTCCAGTTGGTGAACTTTCTCACACTGTAAACAGTTTAGTTAACGTTTCTCAAGAAGAAAACGTTATCAAAACAACTGTTGCTACAGAAAGTAAAGAAGCTTGGGCACAAGCCGGTACTGCACGCGCGTTAATCAATAATATGGTTACGGGTGTAAGTAAAGGTTATGAAAAGAAATTGATTCTTAACGGTGTTGGTTATCGTGCAAAAGCTGCAGGTCAGAGCTTAAACCTTTCTTTAGGTTTCTCTCACCCAGTTGATCACGCTATTCCGGCTGGCATTTCTGTCGAAACTCCAACTCAAACTGAAGTTGTACTGAAAGGTGCTGACAAGCAGTTGGTTGGTCAAGTGGCTGCAAATATTCGTGCATATCGTAAGCCTGAGCCTTATAAAGGCAAAGGTATTCGTTATTCTGACGAACATGTGCGTCGTAAAGAAGCTAAGAAGAAGTAGGGTAATACGATGGATAAGAAAACATCTCGTTTACGCCGTGCAAAGCGTGCACGTGCTAAAATCAGCGAGTTGGGTGCGAATCGTTTAGTCGTACACCGTACTCCTCGCCATATTTACGCTCAATTGATCGCTCCTACAGGATCTGAAGTAATCGCTGCGGCGTCTACTTTAGACAAAGAAGTGCAAGCTCAAGTTGAGAAAACAGGTAACAAATCTGCAGCGGAAGCTGTAGGTAAAGCAATCGCAGAACGCGCTAAAGCAAAAGGCATTGAGTCAGTTGCATTTGATCGTTCAGGTTTCCGTTACCATGGTCGCGTAAAAGCGTTAGCAGAAGCAGCTCGTGAAGCTGGTCTTCAGTTCTAGGAGTTGATGATGGCTAATGTAGAAAACACACAACAAACTGATATGGCTGAAAAGCTAATCGCTGTTAACCGTGTATCAAAAGTGGTTAAAGGTGGTCGCATATTCAGTTTCACAGCACTAACTGTAGTTGGTGATGGTAATGGCCGCGTTGGTTTTGGTTACGGTAAGGCACGTGAAGTTCCTGCTGCAATCCAAAAAGCAATGGAAAAGGCACGCCGTAACTTAGTAACTGTTGACTTGAAGGGTACTACTCTTCAACACCCTATCAAGGGTCGTCATTCAGGTTCTAAAGTTTACATGCAACCTGCTTCTGAAGGTACAGGTATCATCGCCGGTGGTGCGATGCGTGCAGTATTAGAAGTAGCTGGTGTACAGAACGTATTGTCAAAAGCATACGGTTCTACTAACCCAATCAACGTTGTACGTGCAACTGTATCAGCACTAGCGAACATGAAGTCGCCAGAAGCTGTTGCAGCGAAACGTGGTAAAAGCGTTGCTGACATCTTGGGGTAATTGAGCATGGCTAAAACAGTTAAAGTAACTCAAACTAAAAGCTCTATCGGTCGTTTACCGAAGCACAGAGCTACATTGAAAGGTCTTGGTTTACGTCGTATTCGTCACACAGTTGAGTTAGAAGATACTCCTTCTGTACGCGGTATGATTAATCAGGTATCTTACATGGTTAAGGTGGAGGATTAATAATGCATTTAAATACTTTATCTCCTGCACCAGGCGCTAAGAAAGCCAAGAAACGCGTAGGTCGTGGTATTGGTTCTGGCTTAGGTAAAACTGGTGGTCGTGGTCACAAAGGTCAGAAGTCTCGTTCTGGTGGTGGTGTACGTCCAGGTTTTGAAGGCGGTCAAATGCCATTGAAACAACGTTTACCTAAATTTGGTTTCACGTCACGTAAATCTTTAGTTCACGCTGAAGTACGTTTACATGAACTAAATAGCATCAAAGGTGATGTTGTCGATATTCACGCGCTTAAAGACGCTAACCTAGTTACACGTAACATTGAGACAGCAAAAATCATGTTGTCTGGCGAAATTACTCGTCCAATCACTGTTCGTGGTATAGGTGTTACTAAAGGTGCACGTGCGGCTATTGAAGCTGCTGGTGGCAAGATCGAGGAATAATACAGGTTATGGCTACACCAGGAATGGATAACAAGGCTCAAGGCGGTTTGTCTGAGTTGAAACAAAGATTGTGGTTCGTATTCGGCGCACTTATTGTGTTTCGTTTAGGTTCATTTGTGCCAATCCCTGGTATTGACGCCGCTGTATTAGCTCAGTTGTTTGAACAACAAAAGGGCACCATCGTAGAAATGTTTAATATGTTCTCTGGTGGTGCACTTGAGCGTGCCTCTGTATTGGCGTTAGGTATTATGCCGTACATTTCAGCTTCAATTATTATGCAATTGCTAACAGTCGTTCATCCGACTATGGCAGAGCTTAAGAAAGAAGGTGAAGCTGGACGTCGTAAAATCTCTCAATACACTCGCTACGGTACTTTAGTGCTAGCAACAGTACAATCTATCGCGATTTCCAAAAGCCTGCCGGGTATGATGCCTGGCTTGGTGATGAATGCCGGATTCGGCTTCTACTTTACTGCGGTTGTGAGTTTGGTCACTGGAACTATGTTCTTAATGTGGTTAGGTGAGCAAATTACTGAGCGCGGTATTGGTAATGGTATCTCAATCTTGATATTTGCAGGTATTGTTGCTGGTATGCCATCTGCTGTTGGTACAACGGCAGAAATGGCGCGTCAAGGTGAATTGCACTTATTAGTATTATTGCTAATTGCAGTAATTGTATTTGCTGTGACTTTCTTTGTGGTATTTGTTGAACGTGGTCAACGACGTATTGTTGTCAACTACGCGAAACGCCAGCAAGGTCGTAAGGTCTTCGCTGCACAAAGCACACATTTACCATTAAAAGTTAATATGGCTGGTGTTATCCCACCAATCTTTGCATCAAGTATCCTCTTGTTCCCTGGCTCTATTGCGAGTTGGTTTGGACAAGGTGACGGTATGGTTGCTGACGTATTGCAAGAATTATCAATTGCAATTTCGCCAGGTCAGCCGTTATACGTTATGCTATTAGCTGCGGCGATAATATTTTTCTGTTTCTTTTACACGGCGTTAGTTTTTAACCCGCGTGAAACTGCAGATAACCTGAAAAAATCTGGAGCGTTTATCCCTGGCATTCGTCCGGGCGAGCAAACGTCTAAATATATCGATAAAGTAATGACGCGTTTGACTTTAGCAGGTGCGTTGTATATTACTTTTATTTGTTTGGTTCCAGAGTTCATGATGATCGCATGGGATGTGCAGTTCTACTTCGGTGGAACATCGCTACTGATCATTGTTGTTGTTATCATGGATTTTATGGCACAAGTACAAACTCATTTGATGTCTCATCAATATGACAATGTACTTAAGAAAGCAAACCTTAAAGGCTACGGCCGATAAGTTGCTTACGTTAGTAAACGGAGTAGTAAGATGAAAGTTCGTGCATCCGTAAAAAAGATTTGCCGTAACTGTAAAGTTGTTAAGCGCGCAGGTGTTGTTCGAGTAATTTGCAAGAGCGATCCTAAGCACAAGCAACGCCAAGGTTAATCTTGGAAAGTGTCATTATGAATAAATAATGACACTTTAATTTGCAAAAAAGAGGCGGGTTGAGTATCCTAACGGGCTTTTCAACCTGTGGTTTTTTAATTTTAAATATAGGAGATGTGTTAGTGGCCCGTATCGCTGGCATTAACATCCCTGATCGTAAACATGCAGTAATTGCCCTTACTGCGATTTACGGTATCGGTGCAACTCGTGCAAAAGCTATTTGTGCGGCAACTGGTATCGCAGAATCTACGAAGATCAGTGAATTAGACGAAGCTCAAATTGATGTGCTTCGTGCAGAAGTGGATAAGTACACTGTAGAAGGTGACTTACGCCGTGAAGTTTCAATGAACATCAAGCGTCTGATGGACCTTGGCTGTTTCCGTGGTATACGCCATCGTCGCAGTCTTCCTCTACGTGGTCAACGCACTAAAACTAATGCGCGCACCCGTAAAGGTCCTCGTAAGCCGATTAAGAAGTAACGAGGTAATTAGACATGGCTAAAACTCCGGTTCGTTCACGTAAACGCGTGAAAAAGCAAGTTGCTGATGGTATGGCTCATATCCATGCATCATTCAACAATACAATCGTAACTCTTACAGACCGTCAAGGTAATGCATTATCTTGGGCAACAGCTGGTGGTTCAGGTTTCCGTGGTTCACGTAAATCTACACCTTTCGCTGCTCAGGTAGCTGCTGACCGTGCTGGTAAAGCTGCACAAGAGTTTGGTTTGAAGAATATTGAAGTGTTCGTTAAAGGTCCAGGTCCAGGTCGTGAATCTGCTATCCGTGCCTTAAATGCTGCTGGTTTTAAAATCACCAACATTACTGACGTAACACCGATTCCTCATAATGGTTGTCGTCCGCCTAAAAAGCGTCGCGTTTAATTGGCACTTTTAGGATTGTTGGAGAAGAAACATGGCAAGATATTTAGGTCCAAAGCTAAAGCTTAGCCGCCGCGAAGGAACAGACTTGTTCCTTAAAAGTGGTGTGAGAGCAATTGACACTAAATGTAAGATCGAAACTATCCCAGGTCAGCACGGCGCACGTCGCGGTCGTTTATCTGACTATGGTGTTCAGCTTCGTGAAAAACAAAAAGTACGTCGTATTTACGGTGTATTAGAAAAGCAATTCCGTAACTACTACAAAGAAGCGGCTCGTATCAAAGGCAACACAGGTGAAAACTTGTTACAGCTTTTAGAAAAGCGTCTTGATAACGTAGTTTACCGTATGGGTTTTGCTAGCACTCGTGCAGAAGCACGTCAGTTAGTAAGCCATAAAGCTATCGTAGTGAACGGAAAAGTTGTAAACATTCCATCTTTCACTGTTAAAGCTGAAGATGTGGTTGCAGTTCGTGAAAAGTCTAAAACACAAGCACGTATTATCGCTGCTTTAGAGTTAGCTGAACAACGCGAAAAACCAGTCTGGGTTGAAGTAGATAATAAGAAAATGGAAGGCGTATTTAAGCGTATTCCTGATCGTACAGATTTATCTGCTGAAATTAATGAACAGTTGATTGTTGAACTTTACTCTAAGTAGTAAAGTTGCATTTTAAGAGAGGACATAATGCAGGGTTCCGTAACCGAATTCCTAAGACCACGATTGGTTGATATTGATACTGTTAGCCCAACACGTTCTAAAGTTACTTTAGAACCATTGGAGCGTGGTTTTGGTCACACTTTAGGTAATGCCTTACGCCGTATTTTATTATCTTCTATGCCGGGTTGTGCCGTAACAGAAGTTGAGATTGATGGCGTATTACATGAGTACAGTAGTAAAGAAGGTGTTCAAGAGGACATTATCGAAATACTGTTAAACCTTAAAGGACTTGCTATTGGTTTAGAAGGCAAAAATGAAGCAGTTCTTACCTTAACTAAGTCAGGTGAAGGCCCTGTTACGGCAGCTGATATTCAACATGATGGTGACGTAACTGTTGCTAATCCAGATCATGTTATCTGTCACTTAACTGGTGACGGTTCTATCAGCATGCGCATTAAAGTTGAAATGGGTCGTGGTTACGTTCCTGCTTCAGCTCGTCGCGAAGCCGAAGAAGAAGATCGTGCAATTGGTCGTCTATTAGTAGATGCGTCTTTTAGTCCGGTAGTAAGAATTGCTTATGATGTTGATTCTGCTCGTGTAGAACAACGTACAGACTTAGACAAATTAGTACTAGATATGGAAACTAACGGTACGTTAGATCCTGAAGAAGCAATCCGTCGCGCTTCAACTATTTTAGCTGAACAGCTAGATGCGTTTGTAGAATTACGTGATGTGACTGAAATTGAGCCGAAAGAAGAGAAACCTCTTTTCGACCCAATTTTACTTCGCCCAGTTGATGATCTTGAACTAACTGTTCGTTCAGCGAACTGCTTAAAAGCAGAAGCGATTCAATACATTGGTGATTTAGTACAGCGTGCTGAAGTTGAACTTCTTAAAACACCTAATTTAGGTAAGAAGTCACTTACTGAAATTAAAGACGTGTTAGCGTCTCGTGGTTTATCTTTAGGTATGCGCCTAGAGAACTGGCCACCAGAAAGCATTGCTGATAACGACTAAGTCGGTCATCATTTTTTAATAGTTGAGATAAGGATTAACTTATGCGTCATCGTAAAAGCGGTCGCCAGTTAAACCGTAATAGCAGTCATCGCCAGGCGATGTTCCGCAATATGGCAAGCTCTTTAGTTAAGCACGGTGTTATTAAAACTACTGTTGCTAAAGCTAAAGAACTACGTCGCGTTGTTGAGCCACTAATCACTTTGGCCAAAACCGACAGCGTAGCAAACCGTCGTTTAGCGTTTGCTCGTACACGTGATCAAGAAGTAGTTGGTATTTTATTTAACGAGCTTGGTGAACGTTACCAAGAACGTCCAGGTGGGTACACTCGCATTTTGAAATGCGGTTACCGTACTGGTGATAAAGCACCAATGGCATATGTTGAGCTTGTAGATCGCCCAGCAGTTGAAGAAACTGCTGAAGTGTCTGAAGAAGCAAGTGCAGAAGCATAAGCTAAAACGCTTTAGATAAAAAACGGAGCTTAGGCTCCGTTTTTTTATGCCTAAACCAAACGGATGTCTTGCCTCAATTTAAGAAACTTATCCCCATTTGATTATTCTTGCCAATCGCCTAAGTTCAACTAGCCATACTTGTAGTTCAGTGGGTAAGTTAAGAAATAAAGTATGGACTGTTACTAAAGGCTCTCTCTTGACCTCGTAGCTAAATCACCGTATAAAAACTAGGTCTAAAAAAATGAGAACACATTAATGTCTTCACGAAATCCTATCATTGCGGTAACGGGTTCTTCTGGTGCAGGAACTTCTACGACTACCGAGTCGTTTGAGCACATGTTTCGTACACTCAACATTAACGCCGCGAACGTCGAGGGTGATAGCTTTCACCGTTACTCACGTCAAGAAATGGAGCTTGAAAAACGTAAAGCGAAGGAAGGTGGGCGCAAAATAAGCTACTTTGGTGATAAAGCAAATGATTTCGATGCACTAGAAAAGTTATTTCGTGATTATTCAGAAACGGGGCGGGGAAAAATGCGCCGTTATCTGCACACATTTGACGAGGCCGTCCCTTACAATCAAATGCCCGGTACTTTTACGCCTTGGGAAGACTTAGGAGAGGGCACCGACTTATTGTTTTACGAAGGGCTACATGGTGGCGTTAAAACCGATAACAACGATGTGGCGCAATATGTGGACTTGCTTATAGGGATGGTGCCTATTGTAAACCTTGAGTGGATTCAAAAGATCATCCGTGATACGAACAAACGAGGTCACAGCCGTGAAGCGGTAACTGCGAGCATTGTACGAAGCATGGAAGATTATATTTCGTACATTACGCCGCAATTCTCTCGTACGCATATCAATTTTCAAAGGGTGCCAACTGTAGATACATCTAATCCATTCAGTGCCAAAGCAATCCCTACATTAGACGAAAGCTTTGTTGTCATCCGTTGCCGAGATAATGTTCATGTAGACTTTCCTTATTATCTAAGCATGATTGACGGTGCTTTTATGTCGAGGGTTAATACGCTTGTAGTGCCTGGGGGTAAAATGGGGTTAGCGATGGAACTGATATTGACTCCTATGATCAAAGAACTCATGTACAAGAAACAAGAAGCAAACAAACAACTTGATTGGATGAGTGATTTATAGGTTTGGTATGTACTATCGATTGTTCGTCGTCAGCTTAGCTTTAGTCTCATGTATTGCTTTTTCTAAAGGTACGCTAATTACTAATATTGAGAAGTCAGGAAATGACGAATGGACGGTTGAGTATATTAGCCAAAAGCCGATACGTAGTATTTCATTTGCATCTGCGCCTGATGACTCCAGAAGCAGACGTTGGTTGCTTCTTAGTGAAGGTTTTACGCTACGGCATTTGAATAATAGCGATATTATTACCCGCCCAGACGGTAATAAATTTGAGCGTGTAAAGTTCAAACTAACGCCTACTTACACACACCTACCAAAAGCCTATGCACCTTTCTCACCTTTCTCTGATGGTGGTATGTTGTTTCATAGCGGCCGCTTTTTTGCGTGTGCAGAGTTATGCTCACCGATCGAGAATGCCTGGTATATTTCGCTAACTGTGCCTAACGGTGAAAACATCATCGTTAATGGTAAAGTCACTACACAGGGAGTGAGCTGGTGGGACAATAACGGTGGTCGGAAAGTTTATGTAGGACAGAAATCTGTCGTTGAGGAAGATGGCTTTATCAGCATAATCGACGACGCAATATCTCAATCGCAGGGAGCGATGATAGAAAGATTTTTGCCAGATATGATGAAGTGGCTTGAAAAGCACTATGGAAGGCTATCGCAAAAGCCTATGCTGTTTGCTTCATATAGTATTACCAATGATGGCTCTTATGGCCAGCAAGGTGGTACATTGCCCGATCAGGTGTTTATGCACTGGTATGGGAAGTTACCAGACTTTGACAAAGAATCTGAGCAACTGGTTTGGTTTTTTGCCCACGAAGCGGCTCACATGTATCAGCGTTTAAATGGCCGCGCTATTTCACCTGTAGATAACTGGCTTCATGAAGGGCATGCCGAGCATATTGCTAAGAAAATTGTCATGCAGCTTTACCCGAAATACCAATCTTATGCAGATAACATGAGTAAAAAAGCCAGTAAAAACTGTCGTGACCAATTAGCGCATTCTACGCTTCACGAGCTAGTCGAAAATAATCAGCATAAAGTGCTTTATCAATGTGGACTCTACATATTTGACACTATTGATAACGCTAGTACTTCAAGTAATGGTGTTCATCTGCTGTGGAATCAGTTCATGCGTCAAATAAAGCCTGGACAAGAGGTGTCAGGTGTCTCTTTTATTGAATTAGCAGGGAAAGAATACGCATTACCTGAAGAGGAACTTAAGCAACTAATGTTATTGGTGCAATAACATTAGTTGAAGTATCGAGAGCGTGTTAAGCGCCTATAATCTCGAAATCATGAGTGATATTAACTGATTTGTTCAGCATTTGCGCGACTGAACAATATTTATCCGCCGAAAGATTTATCGCTCGCACAACGTGTTTTTCGCTTACTTCTTTACCTGTGATGACGAAATGCAGGTGAATGTCTGAAAATACTCTAGGAACGGTTTCAACACGAGTTGAAGATACTTCTACGATACAATCTCGAACATCTTGCTTGGCTTTTTTCAAAATGCTCACGACATCGACACTTGAACAGCTGCCCAATGAAATTAGTACATTTTCTAATGGACTTGGTGCATTTTCGCCTGCGTTAGCGTCCAACACAATGGTGTGGCCGCTTTCTGAGGTTCCTAGAAACTTCTCTTCGCCAATCCATTTAACTTGTGCTTTCATACTTTACCTTTGGTTATCATTAATTTGTTTAGCGGGTAGGGTTAATTCTGAGCTAATGTTGCGTGGATTTCAGTATCAAATAAATTCTTAATTAAGGTCGCAAATTCTTTGATAAATTTACGCTGTGCACCGTTCGCAGTATTGTTAATGACACCTGATAGAATCTCCTCTAAGTCATAAACAATTGCGTCGACTTCTCTAATGATTGTATTGCGTTGATTAAACGTAAGAGAATCATTTTGGCTGCACACCATAATAATTTGTTCGCTGAGTTCTTGTTCAATCAGCTCTATAATTGTTTCAGAAGATTGAGCTTGAGCAGAAACATGTTCAAAAATGTGTAGGTGTTCAGTGAGGTACTCTATGATATGAACATAGCCTTCTGTATCGGTTACCATAAGTTAACTATCTCAAGTAGTTGAATTTATACCATGCAAATAAATCATTGCTAATATGATGTCTACTATAGCTTTTTTGTTTCGCATATGCCATGGCGAATTTCGATTATCCTCACTGGCTAATTTAATTGGTGACATTAAGTATAATGTTTCTGAATTACCGGCCTGAAACATGTCAAACTATTTCAAGTTGTTATTTTTCTGAGCGCCAAAATGGCGTGTTTTAACGCTGTTTACAGTTATTTAACAATAATGGGTGGGGCTGTAAATATATCTGTGCAGGTGGTTCTAACGTGTGTAAAAAAATGGCAGTCAACTAAGTTGTTGATTGTAGTTTATTTTTTGTGGTGAGCTGCTTTTCGTACACTTGGCGCTTTTAAGTTTGAGTCGAGTATTTCCAAATTGTATATCTTTCTTGAATATTTGTTCGAAAATAGGCAAAATCTAACATGCTTGTTACTAAATGTAACAAGGCATGTAAAAATTATTATAAATAATAACAATAATGCCTATTAGTTCAGAGAGAAATAAACATGAATGTAAATCTTAAAAGATCTTTTAAAAGATCTGTGACAGCTGGTGCTGTTGCACTTTCACTTGGACTGGCCGTTCCAGCAATCGCTGCAACTAACACGGCTGGCTCAATATTTGGTAATGCACAAGCCGGTTCTCAAATCACATACAAGAACAAAAACACTGGCGTTACTCGTACTATTAAAGTAGACGAGCAAGGACGTTTCAGTGTAGGTAGTGTTCCAACTGGCTCATATATTGTTACTGACGCTACTGGAGAAACACGTGAAGTTAAAGTTTACTTAGGTAAAGGTACCGAAGTAGGCTTCGGCGATACTGAAATTATTATGGTTTCAGGTAGCCGCACCAATATGATCGATACTTCGTCTGTTGAAACTACTCACGTATTTGATGCAGACGAAGTTGCTAAGTTACCGCTTCCACGTAACTCTGTTTCTGTTGCTTTATTAACTCCTGGTGCTATTCAAGGTGGCTCAAACTTCGGTCGTAACTTGCCTTCATTTGGTGGTTCATCAATCGCAGAAAATGGTTATTACATTGATGGTATGGACGTAACTAACCTTCGTTCATTATTACAATTTGCTGATTTACCACAAGATGCCATTGCGCAAACTCAGGTTAAATCAGGTGGTTACGGTGTAGAGTACGGTCGTTCAATCGGTGGTATCGTAAACATCGTGACTAAATCTGGTAGTAATGAATGGAAATTTGGTGGTTCAGTTTACTATACGCCAGATGCGTTTAGAGCGTCAGACAAAAACTCTATTCACAACAAGTTAGATGGTTCTAGCGAAATTAACACGTTTAATAGTGAAGATGAGACTGATAACCTTGAGTATAACGTTTATGCTTCTGGTCCAATTATTGAAGACAAGCTTTTCTTCTTCATCAACGCAGAAGGTCAAGACTACGAGCGTAATAACTACTCTCGTGACACAAGTTCTCGTTCTAAAACTGATACCCCTAACTACTTAGCTAAGTTAGACTGGTATGTGACTGAAGACCACCTATTACGCTTTACTCACATTAACAATGAAACCGAATATGATCGCGTTAACTACAATAATGCTGACGGAGACGAGTGGGTTGGTAAGCACGGTGATGTAGCTTCTGCATATACTTACCAAGAAGGTGGTGACATTAACATACTTTCATATACGGGTTATTTAACTGACGATTTCACGTTAAACCTTATGTATGGCGAGCTAAAGCACGAATATTTAGAAGTTCCTAACTTACCAGGTGATGACTGTGCATACGCTTGGGATACTACTAACGGTGTAGGTTGGGGGGGTCGTACGGCCATCGGTTGTTGGAATGCTCCAGTTCAATCAACGGTAACAGACCAGGTAGACAACACTGATGAGCGTACAAGCTTCAAAATTGATGGTGAGTATGTACTTGGTGATCACACCCTTCGCTTTGGTTACAACAGCGAAGAGTACGACTCTACTTCACCAGGTGTGAAATACTCTGGTGACATTTACTATCGCTACATTACTGCACATGAAAACAATGGCTGTCGTGTAAATGGTACGAGCTTACCTTGTGGCACAGAAACTGTACGTGTTCGTCGCTACAATACGCAAACAGCTACTTTCGCGGTTGAAAACACAGCATGGTATGTTGAAGACAGCTGGCAAGCAACTGATGACTTAATGTTTTACGGTGGCCTTCGTGGTGAAACTTTCACTAACAAAGATGGTAACGGCGATATTTTCTTAGAGTCTGATAACTTAATAGCACCACGTATTGGCTTTGCTTGGGATATTGATGGTGATGCTACTAAGAAACTTTCTGCGACTATCGGCCGCTATTACTTACCAGTTGCATCAAATACCAACATTCGTGCAACGCGTGAAGAACGTTTCTTTGAAGACTTTCATTTTGTTTCAGGTGGTTGGAATGCTGACGGTAGCCCAATTGGTTTAGGCGACAAGTTTGGTAACAGCACGGTTGACGTCCAAATTCCTAACCCAGAAATCATTGCTGATCACAACTTAGAACCAATGCACCAAGATGAAATCATTGTTTCTTACGAGCAGCAAGTTAACGATGATTGGACGCTAACAGCTAAGTTCATGGGTCGTACCGTACAAGATGGTATGGATGACTTCTGTGCAAACGATGGCTTTACGCGTTGGGCAGCTGACAATGGTTATGATAACTTTGACCCGCATTCATTAGCTGGTTGTATTATTGTTAACCCAGGCAATGACATTACTATTAGCATGGATCTAGAAAATGACGGTAACTTAACTAAAGTTACTACACCAGCTTCTTACCATGGTTTACCAGAGTATAAGCGTCATTACGTAGGTCTAAAATTGATCGCTGATAAAGCGTTTACTGATAACTGGTCAGGTAACTTCTCTTACACGATTTCTCGTACATTCGGTAATGTTGAAGGGTATGTTAACTCTTCACTAGCACAAGAAGATGCTGGTGCAACACAAGATTTCGACCACGGAAACTTCATGCACGGTGCTTACGGTGAGTTACCAACTGATAGAACGCACCAATTCAAAGCGAATGGTTACTACCAAATCAATGATGAGTGGTTAGTTTCATTAAACTTTAGTGCAACTTCAGGTATTCCATTAAGCTGTCAAGGTTACGTAAGCTTAGACGGTATGATGGAAGGCGACGGTTCTTCATCGTACGACCACGGTAACTTTAGACGTTACTCTGCATCAAGCTTCTACTGTAACGATGGTTCAGGTAACCAAGTGCTTACTAATCGTGGTGATGAAGGCCGTTCAAACTGGTTATTTAACACAGATGTTGGCTTTTCATATACGCCAGAGTGGGCAGAAGGCTTACGCTTAACTGCGACAGTGAACAATGTTTTCAATACTCAACGTCCTGAAGACATTAACCAACAGAAAGACTTAGCTCGTGGTAACCCAGAAGTTAACCCTGACTTCTTAGTGCCGACAAGCTATCAGTCTGGTCGTTATTTACGTCTATCAGCACATTACAACTTCTAATTTAAGTACGATATAAAATAGTATTGTAATGTTACAAAGCGCCTAGGTAACCCTAGGCGCTTTTTTTTGCGTCAATTTTTGTCCAGTTGTAATAATTGATTTCATATAGAATTATGCAATTTAGCAATTTTACAGCATGCTAATCAGCTGATTTTTGGAAACAATGTCCTATCTCAATGGTAAGGCAGCTAGTGTTTAGTACAAATATTAGCCTGATATATTGTTACATTTGTCTATTCGAGAAACACAACTAAGCAATTTAAATAAGCCACAATTACTCTCAGCGACATCAAATAATTGATAACATTATTAGCTGGAGAAATAGTATGAAAAAAGTAAGCGTATTTGTTGCGAGCATATTTGCCCTAACATCATTAGTAGGATCAGCTAGTGCAACTCAATTTAAAGCGAATAACGATAGTACAGCGACTCAGTTGTGTGTAACGGCTTTAGTGGGTAATAAGTTGGCTATGCACAACAAAATTAAAGAAGTAGGACTCTCTAAAAAGTACGTTGCAAGTAACATAAAATGTAATGGAAAAGTATTATTAGCCTACGTCGAGAAACGTGGAATCAATGCCGACGCGATGATGAAAATGCTTGATAATAAAGCCACAGAAGTTTCGATAACTGATGTCGCGAAGTTAAATAGTAATTTCTAGTAGATTTCAAAGTAAAAAAGCTGCTCGTTGAGCAGCTTTTAATCGTTTTTTGACGCTTATTTATTAAGCCGCAGCGTTGGTGCTTTCAAAGATTTTATCAGCAGATGCTGCAACAAAACCTGTGTAAAGCTCACCGTTCGCTAGTGGGTAACGTTTAGCAAATTCATAGAAACATGAAGGAATTTCTAATGCTTTATCGCTAAACTGGACCGTCACTTTGTCAGCAATCGTCGAAGACTGTGCAAGCTTAACCGCTTCACCGCCTTTAATCTCACCGCCTGAAGTATTCAATGTGAAGCCACTGTCTTTTAATGAAGCATTTACTGATTCTACGTCATTGAAGCTTGTTAAGTGGTTTACGCTCACTGTGAAGTGATTAGCACGGTAACCCCATGCCGCTAGCCATGCCGCATACTCACTTTCAGCAAGTAAAGTTTTATACTCATCTGAAGTAATGTTCCATGACTTACCAGAGTATAAGAACTCTTGCTTAGCCACGAGTGAAGGGTCAATTGCATCAACAATCTTGTTGATAATCACTTGTGCTTCAGCAGAAAACTCTTCAGTAAGCAGTTGGCTAATGAATACTTTAGGCATAGTGCTATCGGCGTGCTCGTAGTGCTTAGCGTATAGCTTTTTCGCTTCAAAATGGTATTCACCAGACTCTTCATAGCCTAACGCAATCAAGTGTGCTGCAAGCTTCTCAATGTTTACTTTATCGTGATTAAATGTGCGATAAGCAACATGGTCATTAATTAGGTCATTACCTGAACCTAATAGCTGATGGATCTTTTCCGCAGAAGGTGTAACTTCTAGGTAGTTTTTCCAAATATTATTAAATAAATCGATTACTTGTGCTGTCATCGTTTACTCCTAGTGCATAATAAAAACATGAAATACTAATACCAACTGAATTGCGTAATTACTCTATAATTAAGTTCACTCGGCATAAATTTAAACTATGGCTAGAATTGTTGGCTGTTCTTGATAAATTTTGAGCAGGTTGAATTACTAACCACTGTGAATTTGGTTAGGTTAGATTTGGTCAATACTCTTGAAAAAGCTGGGTCGTAACCCAGCTGTTTCTGAATTATAACTAAGTGTCATTACTTAATTGTCAATCCTGGGCTTAATGCAGCAGGTAGCGCTACTTTTTCAGCCTCAACTGATGCTACTGGGTATGCACAGTAGTCTGCCGCGTAATAAGCACTTGCGCGGTGGTTACCGCTCTCACCAATACCACCAAAAGGTGCTGCGCTACTTGCGCCAGTAATTGGCTTGTTCCAGTTGACGATACCCGCACGGATGCGTTTGAAGAAGTGTTGATAATCCGCTTCTGAATCGCTCAACAATCCAGCCGACAAACCGAATGAAGTATTATTGGCTTCATTGATCGCAGCATCGAAATCGCTGTAGCGGTAAATCTTCAATAATGGACCAAAGTGCTCTTCATCTGGCATTTCATCGATAGCTGTAACATCAATAATGCCTGGCGATATAAAGCCTGTGCCAGCTTCTAAATGCTTAAGTTCGAGCAGTGATTTGCCACCTAAAGATATTAGTTGCTCTTGTGCTGCAACTAAACCTAACGCTGCGCGCTCAGAGATCATTGAGCCAATGAACGGCTGCTCTTCATCATCATAGTAACCAATCTTAATGGCTTTAGTTGACTCGACTAGCTTAGCAATAAGCGCATCGCCTTGTTCGCCTTCAGCAATAAATAGGCGACGTGCACATGTACAACGTTGGCCAGTGGTAATAAATGCTGATTGGATGATATCGTGTACCACGGCGTCAGTATCGGCTACATCCTTAACGATTAACGGGTTATTTCCACCCATTTCTAATGCTAAGATTTTGCCCGGCTGTCCACCAAATTGTTCATGTAGTAATTTACCTGTAGTAGAACTACCTGTGAAAAATAGACCGTCAATTTGAGGGTGGCTTGCTAATGCTTTACCTGTTTCAACTTCACCTTGAACTAAGTTGATTACGCCAGCTGGAAGTCCTGCTAATTGCCATAGCTTTAATGTTTCTTCAGCCACTAATGGCGTTAGTTCACTTGGCTTAAATACAATGGTGTTACCTGCGATTAACGCAGGGACAATATGACCATTAGGCAAGTGGCCTGGGAAGTTATAAGGGCCAAATACCGCAACAACACCATGAGGCTTATGGCGGATAAATGCTTTTGCACCTGGCATTGGGTTTTCAACAGTACCTGTGCGTTCTTCATAGGCTTTAACAGAAATAGCAATTTTACCTATCATCGCGCCCACTTCTGTACGCGTTTCCCAAAGTGGCTTACCTGTTTCAAGGGCAATTGTTTTTGCTAGTGATTCTTTGTTCTCTGTTAATACGTCTGCAAATTTCGATGCAAGCGCAATACGCTCTTCCAGTGATGTTTGAGACCAAGTTTCAAACGCTGTACGCGCACTTTCAATTGCTTTGGCAACTTGCTCAGCTGAGGCGCTCTTACCTTGCCAAATAACTTCATTCTTGGCAGGGTTTAACGAAGCAACATCGTGACCTTCGCCAGCGAGCCATTCGTTGTTAATTAGTTGATTTGGGTGCGTCATTTTCTTTTTCCTCGTGTCTAATAGTGCTATTAGACGTTAATCTTAGTTACTGACCAGTCGAATCCAGTCGCCTTCTTTTACATTTAAGGCGTCAGCATGTGCTTGACTAATCACCGCTTGTTGTGCGGTTTCTCTAAGAGATAATGGTGCTTGAATCGCTCTAAAGTCAGCTATTTCTGTGTTACAGATGATGTAGTTGTCTGTTTTATCAACGTCGCCAATAATCACCTGACACTTTTTACTTTCTTTCACCGTTCGGATTGAAGATGTTTGTGATTCAACTGTTGGACCAGCATCAAAAATATCAACATACCCACGACGACAGAACCCTTCCGCTTCCAATAACCTAAGTGCTGGAATTGTTTTATCGTGAACCTTATTGATAACTTTTTGCGCTTCTTTACTCAGTAAATTCACGTAAATAGGGTATTTAGGCATTAATTCCGCGATAAATACTTTCTTACCGATACCTGTTAAGTAATCCGCTGTCGGAAAATCGATCGAGAAGAAATGTTCTTCTAACCATCGCCAGAATGGCGAGTTGCCATCTTCATCAGAAACACCGCGCATTTCTGCGATAACAGTCTCGGCAAAGCGCTCTAAGTGTTCTGCGATGAACAAGAAACGAACGCGTGATAAAAATCGTCCATTGTTGTTCTTACGGTGGCTTTCACTTAAGAACAGTGTACAAATCTCAGTGGTCCCAGTGTAGTCATTACATAGGGCTAAGGTTTCTACAGTGTTATAGATATTTAGCTCTCGAGAGTTATGAACAACTTTACCTAAATGATAATGATAGAAGGCGTCATCTAAACCTACCGCAGCTTCGATACCTGTTGTACCAACTACTTGGCCAGTTTCAGTGTCTTCCATCACAAATAGGTAACCTTCATCACCCGGTTGTGTGACATTTTTTTTGCTAAAAGACGATTCCGCACGAGCGATGCGCTGTCTTAATAACTTTTCATTGACAGGAAGTGATGTAAAACCGTGTCCTGATTCGATAGCAATACGATGTAATGCATCGTAATCACTGTCTAGAATAGGGCGTATTATAACCATAGAAAAATCTCAATGAGTAATTAGAAGGGCAAGTGCAACGCACTCGCCCGCTCAAGTTATTAAGCGTTAACGATAGACGCCACAGCTTTTTCGAAACGTGCTAAACCTTCAGTGATATCTTCGTTAGGAATAACTAAAGATGGAGCGAAGCGCACGATGCTAGCGCCTGCAACTAAGGTCATCACACCTTCTTTGATCGCTGCATTTAAGAAGTCTTTAGCACGGCCTTGATACTCGTCTGTTAACACAGCACCGATAAGAAGACCTTTACCACGAATTTCTTTGAAAACATTATACTTAGCATTGATTGCATTTAAACCTTCAACATAAGTGGCTGCTTTTTGCTTAACACCGTTTAATACTTCTTCAGTATTTACCGTGTCAAAAGCGGCTTCTGCAACAGCACAAGCTAATGGGTTACCGCCGTAAGTACTGCCGTGTGTACCAATTTTAAGGTGCTTAGCAATTTCAGTTGTTGTGATCATTGCGCCGATTGGGAAACCACCACCTAATGCTTTAGCTGTTGTTAAGATGTCAGGCGTAACACCTAATCCTTGATAAGCATAAAGCTCACCAAGACGGCCAACACCAGTTTGTACTTCATCAAAAATTAATAATGCGTTGTGCTTGTCACAAAGCTCACGAACACCTTTTACAAATTCGTCAGTAGGAGAAACGATACCACCTTCACCTTGAAGTGGTTCCATCACGATGGCACAAGTTTTGTCAGAGATAAGTGCCTTAACGCTGTCTAAGTTGTTGTATTCAGCGTGAACAATATCACCTGGCTTTGGACCAAAACCATCAGAATATGCCGCTTGGCCACCCACAGTTACAGTGAAGAATGTACGGCCGTGGAAGCCTTGTTTGAATGCGATGATTTGAGTTTTGTCTGCACCGTGAACTTCAAGTGCCCAGCGACGTGCTAATTTCAATGCGGCTTCGTTTGACTCTGCGCCAGAGTTTGCAAAGTAAACTTTTTCAGCAAAAGTATTGTCAACAAGCTTCTTCGCTAAACGAAGTGCTGGTTCATTTGTCATTACGTTTGATAAGTGCCAGATTTTGTCTGCTTGCTCTTTCAGTGCACCAACTAATGCTGGGTGACAATGACCTAAACAGTTAACTGCGATACCACCTGCGAAATCGATGAATTCGCGATCTTGTTGATCCCATACGCGAGAGCCTTTACCACGAACAGGAATAACGGCTGATGGTGAATAATTAGGTACCATCACGTCGTCGAATAATTCACGATTTACAGGAAAATGATTGGTCATTGTATACTCCTCTGTCTGGGGACGTCCCCACGATTAATTTGGAACATCTACGGTTATCTTGATTGTAGCAGCCTGCATGGCTGTTTATCTAAAAGGGATCAAGATACCTTATTGTAGTTCAATTTTAGGGGAGCATTATGACAGAAAAAAATAACTTTGTCTTGTTTTGATTGCGCTGAAAGCCTTTATTGATAAGGGTTTGGCGGTTTTATTCAATTAACTTGCATAACTATAAATACGTGTTAATTGCTTAAAAAATGCAAAGCCAGACAGGATAAAAGTCCACCACTTGCTAGAATGGGCGAGGGAATGATTCATAAATAATCAAAAAAAAATTACTTAAAATTTAGTTTTAAGTGGTCAATATCGGTTTTCTTGAGCAGTGAAATGTCTTCTGGGGTGAGTTTTGCTGCAGCCAAAAAGCGCTTTGCTTCTTCGCTGCTGATAAGGTCGTCTTTGACTAAACTGCGAAATGACACATAGGCTTTTGCTTTGATCATGATTTGAGCGAGTGGCGTCATTCGTTTCAACTCGTGGCTATAAGCGAGATCAAATGCAGTCTCTGTAATAGGAAGGCGATCAAACCGCATTAATTCGATAACGTCAGCAGCTACTTTTGCGCTATGAGACACAAGTTGTTCGTGCAATAATTCTGGCGCCATATCAAAGTCTACCAACACATCGTGCAAGCGCTTGTCACGATTTTCATAGGCGGCCTTCAATTCAGCTTTGTGCATGTCATTATAGGTGGTAATAAAACAACGGGTAACGGCCAGTGCACCAATGTTGCTTAACATACCCGCGGCAAATGCAACAAAGCCGTCGATACCTTGCTGCTCTGCTAACGCTCGTGCGGCCAATGCTACAGACAAGCCATCATTCCACAGTTTTCGTTTCATCAGAGGGTATGGTGATGTACTAATGGGCAGCCAGTGTTTCAACATAAAAGTAGGCATGACCAATTTCAAATTGTCTAATCCTACATAACTCAGCGCTAAATTAGGCTCTGTCACCTGAATATCTGAACGTTTACGGTATTGTGGTTTGTTGACTAACGTGATTAACTCATCTGCCAGCCACGTTAGCGAGTTTACTAATGGGCTGATGCGATTGATGGACGCTGCCCTAACCGCCAGAATTTCCATAATTGCTGGCGCGGCGTCTTCGATGCTTAGGACGCTGGTATATAAATTCTGCTTGTTATCAAATTCATTATTAACTTTAGCAGTCACCTTGGCGTAGAACTTTGCCATGATTTGTGCTTTAAAATGAATTTTTCCATGCTCTTCAATAACTTTATCTTTCTTAGCCTTTCTTTCAACTTCCAATAGCTCTCGGCGCGTATTTTCTTGCTCACTTTCTTGTCGTTCGTTGGTTGGAATTTTGCCATAGAGTTGCTCAGCAAAATCTTTACTGATAGAAAGTGCGATTGCTCGCTGATATATTGTGGAGACTAGCTCGTTATTTTCAAAAAATTGCATGGAATGTATGAAAGCTAAAACCGACGTTGCTAGTCAGTCTATCGGCTTATCTTAAGTATTCTTTATATTATTATAAGTATTTTCAACATATTGCATGATAAAATTGTGCAATAAGTCATGTCCTTTTTCTGTCTGTACCGACTCAGGATGAAACTGAACGCTGGCGATGGGCAACGTTTTGTGCGCCAATGCCATGATTTCATCCACATCACCAAGCGCGTCTGTTGACCATGCGGTCACTTCTAGTTCATTGGGCAGTGTATTTATATCCACTACTAACGAATGATAACGAGTTACGCTTAATGGGTTAGGTAACGCTGTAAATAACCCCGACTGCTGGTGAGCAATGCGAGAATTCTTACCATGCATAACCTTTTTCGCCCGAACCACTTTAGCACCAAAGTGTTGTGCAATGCACTGATGTCCTAAACAGACACCTAAAATAGGGATTTTCCCTGCAAACGCTTCAATTGCCTTTAGCGATATACCTGCGCTGTCTGGATCGCATGGCCCCGGTGATATCACGATACAACTTGGTGCTAACTCAGCTATTTCATCTATGGTAATTTGATCGTTTCGGTAGACTCTAGTGTCTTGCCCTAGCGTTTGAAAATAGTGAACTAAATTAAACGTGAACGAATCGTAATTATCGATCATCAATAACAAGGGGCAACCTTTAAACTTCAAACAAACCGCGCGTATTCTAATCGCAATTGATACGCAAATCACCTATTTTCCATTTAAGCATCATATTTGTAGGACAGAGGGCGGGCTGTTATAGGCAGTTTATTGTTACGATACTTGTGTTACTCCTATCACAGGTGAGATTTCATAGTTTAATTGGTGATGTTAAGTCGCTGATAAAGCATATGAAGTTGCTGTTGTGCAAACGATAATGATACGGGCCGAAAGGTTACCTTAGCGCCAGCCGTAAGCTGTGCTAGTCGAAAGAGATCGGTTTGCATAACGTGACCGATGATAGGGTAACCGCCAATGGTCTGACGTTCTTTCATCAAAATGATGGGCAAGCCGTCACTGCTAATTTGAATTGTGCCAAACGCACAAGGACGTGAAAGTTGTTGAAAATGACTGGCACTGAGTGGCAATGGCATCCCATTTAATCGATAGCCCATCTTGTTGCTATTGCGGGTGATTTCGTATGATTGTGACAAAATGATATTTTGCTCGCTTTCGCCTAAATGACGCCACAGATCACAGGGGATAAAGCGTAACGTGAGCTGGTCAAACGCATAAAAATTAGTGGGGACAGGCTGGTAGATTGAACCAAGCTCGATTCGTTGTTCGTCATCAATAGGTGTTAAAGTGAGTGAATGCCCCGATTTCAGAGGATGAATCTCGACCGCTTCGTTCATCGCATCAGGCACTGGAGAAACGCTTTCTAAAAATTCTGGGGATGCGATACGGTGCTGCAGGGCAATATATACATATACGCCAGTCGTTGGACGCGAAATTGACAGTTTTTGGCCTGCTGCAAGCGATAGTTTGTGCCACTGGCGCTTAGTTTTACCGCCAATGAATACTTGGCAATTAGCGCCAGTGATCGATAACTCAATATCGATAGAACTTACTAGGGTTGTTTCTGCTAGCGCTAATTCGATGACCGGTGCTGAAGCTGAATTCCCCAGCAGCAGATTAGCATATGCAGCGGCATGTAAGTCGGCTGCACCGCTAGCACTAAAACCTAAGTGTTGGGCATGTTCGCGTCCTAAGTCTTGCAGCGTAGCGTATCCCATTAGGTGTTCGATACTGATTATTGGCTGTTTTCCCCTGTCACGATTCATGTCAACGAGACTCCTGTTGAACTTGGCCGCCGAGTCGCTCAAATTCGTCTTCGTCGATAGCTCTGAACCGAACCGTATCACCAACTGAGATGGTCGGAGAAAAACAAGCGGTTAAATGATACATAGAAAACGGTGTTTGGCCGATGATGTGCCAACCTCCAGGGCTTTCATTTGGATACACTGCGGTTTGGCTGCCTGCAATAGCAACCGCACCTTTAGGTACTCGTAATCTAGGCTTTTGCCTTCTAGGGAGTATCAGACTTTCATCGAGAGACGCTAAATAACAAAAACCAGGAGTAAACCCAAGTGCGTAAGCGCGATACTCGCTTTGGCTATGAATGTTAATAACGTCATTACACGATAATTTGGTGGCGCTTGCGACTTTAGCTAAATCCCAACCTGCAACCTCATTGTACAAAACGGGAATTTCAACAACGGAAGCCTTGGCATTGTTGTTGGCGGCTTGGTCATTTTGAGGGGAGGTTGACGTTTCAGAAATAACTTCTGATAGTACAAAAAACAAATGTTCAACGGTCAATGAGGCAAAGTGGTAGTAGACAATCAAACTGTTGTAGCTGGCCACGCTGTCGATAAGTTTCTGACCGAGTCTGTTATTGATTTCTCGCTGGACAGCTAGAATGTGATGATGCTGGGCTTCGTCGATGTTTTCAGGCCAACATAACAAGACCGCATTTTCTGTGATAAATTCAACTGCGATATCACTAATGGTCATCTTAAGTTGCTGTGTAGTTTTCATTGTTTACGCTGCACAGCTATCTAAGTAAGCACGTAATTCCTTGACCATGGTTAGCGCTTCTGCGGTATCACCGTGGACACACAAGCTATCAATACTGAGCGATAATGCTGAGCCGTCTTCTGACATAATGACTCCACCTTCCTTAATATCCTTACAGCGTTGAACAACAAGTGGTATATCGTGCACAACCGCATTGGCTTTACTCCTTGGCACCAACTTACCATTGCTTTGATAGTTTCTGTCGGCAAACCCTTCAAATATCAGTGCAACACCCAAACATTTGCCAATGGTAATGAAGTCTTTGATATATCGCGGTGGAAGTGCCTGCATCATCAATGGTAATGACAGTGACTTGGCCGCCATAGCAACACTTTCAAAGATGTCTGTATTTGCCATCATGTCATTATACAATGCGCCATGGGGCTTAATATAGGCAACTTGCCCTTGATGGTGGCGACACAATGCTTGCAAAGCGCCAACTTGGTAAATAATCATTGTGATCAATGAAGAGCGATCATAGGCGATTGAACGTCGGCCAAATCCTTCTTTATCTGGATAGCCTGGATGAGCACCGATCGTGACATTGTGTGCTAATGCTTGAGCAATCGTCTTGCTCATTGTGTTTGGGTCTCCAGCATGAAATCCACAGGCAATATTGGCGCAATCAATGTACGGCATAATCTCGGCGTCGTTGCCCATTTTCCACGAACCGTAGCTTTCACCCAAGTCACAATTGAGTGTTAATCGATTGAATACGCCGTTGAGCGATGTTGATACCATTAGTTAACCCTTAGTCTCCGGAAATAACCAGATCCGATTTTGGAATGCAACTACATGAAAGTATATACCCTTGTTCTTGCTCTAAGTCTGTTAAGCCATCTTTAGCGAGTTGTTCTACTTCACCACTTTCCAATTTCACCTTGCAAGTGCCACACATGCCTGCACGACAAGAGTATGGAATAGCTAATCCTGCGGATTCCGCTTGGTCTAACAAAGGCTCTTTGGTATTGCCTTTGTGAAAAGTATCCCAGGAGTCAAAGAGTATTCCCACTTGTTTGACTTCTTCGGCTGGTGTTTGTTCGGTTTGCTGTGTTAATCGTTTGCCAAAGCTCTCGTAATGGAATTGAGATTCAGGTAAGTCGATTGCCATCAAAAGCGACTTGGCGTGTTCTCTGAATGCTTCTGGACCACAAACCAGCACTTCTCTCGACAACAAATCAGGAATGCAGCGGAGCATTTTCTCTGTTAGTCTGCCTTGATGATCGGTCCACTCAGGTGGCGCTGACTGCGTTAGTGTGAACTCAAGGCGGCAATTGCCGTGTTGTTTGGCTAACGCTTTGACTTCGTCAAAGGCAATAAGGTCGTTCTCGCTATGTGCGCTATGAAAAAAGGCAACATCGTTATCAACGCCTTGGTCGACTAATGCGCGCAACATTGACAGCATTGGCGTAATACCGCTGCCGGCAGAAAGCATCAGTATTTTTTTAGGATTAATGGCCTGCAAATGAAATTGACCACTTGGCTGTTTGGCTTGCAGCTTATCGCCTACTTTCAAGTGGTCATGTAAGTAGTTTGATACTACGCCTGGCACTTGGTTATCGTTGACGCGTTTGACAGTAATACTTAACAGATTGGGTCGAGTCGGGCTCGACGACAGCGTGTAGCAACGATTAACTTCTTTACCATCAATATTTAACGTTAAGGGCAAATGCTGACCAGCACTGTAATTTACTTGCGTATTATTAGCTGTTTTTAGCCAAAAGGTTTTTACGTCGTGGGTTTCCTCGGTAATTTTGATGCATTCGACAGGGAAACTCGAGCTAGTTATTGTACTTGCACTCATTGCCGCTACTGATTTTTTAGGCGTATTACCTCTAACATGATGAAATGCTGGCGGACTTTGCTTACTTAACACCGTAACACTGTCACCCATGTGGATTTGGCCTTGATTCAGCGCAATTAGGTTTTGACCAAACATGACATCGCCACTTTCTACCTGTCGATACTTTTTCAGGGTCGATAGCGGTTCTTGCTTCGCGTGCTTCTGTGCATTGCTCGGATCAATCGTTGTGAAGATGCAACGAGAGCATGGCTTAACAACTTCAAATTCAACTTCTCCGATACGAATATGCTTCCATGTGTCTTCTTCAAATGGTTCAGTATTGCTGACGACAATGTTTGGTCGAAACTGCGCCATACTGACCTGATGATCGCTCATACGTTCATTTAGATCTGCCAGTGAGGCTTCCGAAATCAAAAGCAATGGATAGCCGTCGGCAAAGGCGACTTGATTCATACGATTCTTAACTCGACGACTGGATTGCTCGCCAAAAAATACCAACTGGCAAGGCTTACCTAAGTACTGACTAAACCAAGTATCGTAATCCGGTGCGCAATATTGACCCGCAATGGTATCTTTCCAGACAGTTACTTGTCTGTACTCATGCGTAAATTTGGCGTAGCTAATGTTTAACACTGGCATATCAGGAGCTGTTAGCAATAAGCCTCCGGGAGTCAAGCTGGCGCTAATTAAACAAATTGTGGGATCTGTTCGTGCTGTAATGAACTGTCCATTGTTGTCCGTTAGTACGAAACGGCGATCAAACGCCAGACCAAAATCATCAACCCAAGCATTCGAAAGGCCAATCCCTTTGCTGGACTTTATTGGATAGACATTGATTTCGGTTAGTGCAGGCAACAACATTGATTTTCCTTGTTTAAAACATTAGATATTCTCGATCTTGAGCAATTCAGCCACACTTTGCAATCGATAGTTTTGAATCATCTTGATTAATTCATTTCATATGTGCTGTTAGCTGTAATTTCAGGTATATTGACCGCAAATATTAAGTTGTTGTGATTACCAGGCTCAGAAAGTTTATGCATATTCATATTTTAGGTATTTGTGGTACGTTCATGGGAGGCATTGCCGCCATAGCCAAACAAATGGGGCACAGAGTGTCAGGATGCGATGAAAATGTGTATCCCCCCATGAGTACGCAACTTGAACAGCTAGGGATTGAACTGCAACAAGGCTACTCTACGGATCAGCTTGCTGAAGAGCCAGACATGGTGGTCATTGGTAATGCCATGTCACGCGGTAATCCACTTGTTGAATATGTGCTAGATCGAAACATTCCTTACACATCAGGTCCGCAGTGGTTATTAGAGCATGTGTTAAAAGATCGCTGGGTGCTGGCGGTTTCTGGCACACACGGGAAAACAACAACCAGTTCTATGCTGGCATGGATATTAGAGTACGCTAATTTAACGCCGGGTTTCCTCATTGGCGGCGTACCGCAGCATTTTGACTGTTCAGCTCGATTGGGCAACTCGCCGTTTTTCGTTATTGAAGCCGATGAATATGACACCGCATTTTTTGATAAGCGTTCTAAGTTTGTTCATTATCGTCCACGCACGTTAATCATTAATAATATGGAGTTTGACCACGCAGATATCTTTGATTCAATTACAGATATTCAACGTCAATTTCATCATTTAGTTCGTATGGTACCCAGTAATGGTTTGATCTTGTCCTCGACCCAAGAATCCTATGTTCAGCAAACCTTAACGCAAGGATGTTGGACACCTCAAGAATTGATCGTTGATGAAAGTGGTATTGAGCAAGGGTGGTATGCGAAGAAACTGGTGGATGATGGCAGCCAATTTACTGTGTATTTTAAAGGTGAAGAGCAAGGTACTGTGTCGTGGCAACTCATCGGTGATTTTAATATTGATAATGCGCTGATGGCAATTGCCGCTGCTCGCCACGCGGGAGTGCCTGCTAATTATGCCATTGAAGCATTGGGGCAGTTTATCAATACCAAACGGCGGTTAGAATTGCGCGGTGAAGTTAATGGCGTGCGCGTTTATGATGATTTTGCTCATCACCCAACGGCCATTACTAAAACACTGAAAGCTATGCGAGCAAACGTTGGTAACGGGCGCGTCATAGCTATACTTGAACCACGTTCGAATACGATGAAGTCGGGGGTACACAAAGCAACGCTGGCGCAATCTCTTGCAGATGCCGATGCCGTATTTGTGTATCAAGGTGAGCAAGTGCAATGGTCTGTGGCACAGCTTATTGAAGATTGTCATCAACCCTGCACTGTGGAAAGTGATATGTCATCATTTATTGCTGCTATCGTGGCACAGATACAGGCTGACGATACTATTGTTGTGATGAGTAATGGCGGATTTGGCGGTATTCATCAAAAATTACTTGGCGAACTCGAGCAAAAGTTTGCGAAATAAGGGCGATTACTCATGAATGTTGAAGAGATGAAAAAAATAACTTTGGCTATTACGGGTGCTTCTGGTTCGGCTTACGCATTAAGATTGCTTGAGTGTTTGTTGGCGGCCAATTATCAAGTGTATGTACTTTGTTCTAGTGCGGCGCGTGTGGTGTTTGATACAGAAGTCGGTTTAAAACTACCTGCAGCACCTGAAGCTGCCAGTCAGGTGTTGATAGCGCGATTCAATGCGCAACCTGAGCAAGTCAAAGTGTTTGGTAAAGAGCAGTGGTTTTCGCCTGTGGCATCAGGTTCGGCTGCACCTAAACAAATGGTTGTTTGTCCTTGTTCTACAGGCACACTTGCCGCGATTAGCCAAGGCATGAGTGATAATCTCATTGAACGAGCGGCGGATGTGGTAATAAAAGAGCGTGGCCAGCTAATTCTCATGCCGCGTGAGACGCCGTTTTCTACTATTCATTTACAAAATATGCTGACCTTGTCACAGCAAGGAGTAACCATTATGCCTGCGGCGCCGGGCTTCTATCACAAACCAGAAAAAATTGAAGACTTAATCGATTTTATGGTTGGGCGTGTACTTGATCACTTGGGTATTGAACAAACTATCATGCCGCGCTGGGGTTATCAGATTTAATTGCAAAATAGCGGTGCAGTTTGATGCGCTGTGCGATTTAATCGATAAAAGCTAACAATTTAACGCAACAGCCTTTGCGCTAAATCGAAATGTGAATTACCTTATTAGCACTCAAAAGTGCGTTTGAAGGTTAAGCATCATCAATTCTTGATACGCACTAACAATAATAATGATACAGGTGCGTATTCATGTCTCAATTTTTCAAGAAAAAAACAGCGATCGCGTTAACTATTGCGATGTCGCTGGCTAGTGTTGGCGCTGTTGCGTCTAACGAATCGACAGATACAAAAGCGGAAAAGGCGTCATGGTCTGTAAATGAGCCGATGGGCGAATTTAAGACCGTTGATATTAATGTCACCCAAGGTACATGGATGAACATTGATATTAGTCCTGATGGCAAAACTGTCGCGTTTGATTTGCTCGGTGATATTTATACGATGCCTGTCTCAGGCGGAAAGGCGACCCCGTTGATGACCGATATTGCTTGGCAAATGCAGCCAAGATTTAGCCCGGATGGCAAATCTATCGCATTCACGTCCGATCAGGGAGGAGGTGATAACCTTTGGCTAATGGATATTGATGGTAGCAATCAACGTGCTGTAACCGAGGAAACCTTTCGTTTATTAAATAGCCCTGCGTGGTCACCTGACGGCCAATACCTTGTGGGTCGAAAACATTTTACAGGTTCGCGTTCTCTTGGCGCTGGAGAAGTGTGGCTATACCACAAATCAGGTGGCAGCGGCGTGATGTTAACAAAACGTCCGAACGAGCAAAAAGATCTTGGTGAGCCAGCGTTTTCACCTGACGGCAAGTACGTATATTTTTCTCAGGATGCAACACCGGGTAAGACCTTTCATTACAGCAAAGATTCGATCAAAGGCATTTACAAGATTAAACGCCTAGAATTAGAAACAGGTGAAATCGACGTTATTATTTCGGGCAAAGGCGGCGCGATTCGTCCAACACCATCACCAGATGGTAAGTATTTGGCATTTATAAGTCGCGATGATTTTCAGTCAAATCTGTATCTGTATAATTTAGAAAGCGGTGAAGAAAAGCTCGTATACCAAGGGCTTGAGCGTGACATGCAAGAAACTTGGGCAATACACGGCGTATATCCAACGATGGCTTGGACACCTGATAACGAAAACCTCGTTTTTTGGGCGGGTGGTCAGATACACAAGCTATCGCTAGACACACAAAAATCTACGGTGATTCCTTTTGAAGTAAACACGCAAAAGAAAATCCAGAAAGCCCTCAGGTTTGCGCAAGATTTAGATATCGACAACTTTAACGTTAATATGCTCCGTGATGTTGAAGTATCGCCGGATGGCAAAAAGGCGGTATTTGAAGCGATGGGGCATATCTATATTAAAGATTTACCCAATGGCCAACCCAAACGATTAACAAAACAAAAAGACCACTTTGAGTTTAATCCGAGCTTTTCACGAGACGGTAAGAAAATCGTCTATGTCACATGGGACGACCACAAACTTGGCAGCATTAAAGTTGCGTCGGTAAGAGGCGGTAAAGGTAAAACCATTAGTAAAGTTGCTGGCAAGTTTGTTGAGCCAAGCTTTTCTCCTGATGGCAAAACCGTGGTATATCGCAAGATTTCTGGCGGATATGTACTTGATTCAGTTTGGGGGCTAAACCCTGGTATTTATTCTATACCAAGCAAAGGTGGTGAGGCTAAACTGATTACTGAAAGCGGTCTACAACCGCATTTTGGTGCGCGTTCTGACCGTATTTATGTGACACGCAACGGCGAAACTCCACATTTAGCGAGTATCAGTCTTGATGATCATCAAGAGCGTAAACTGTATCAAGGAAAGTTTGCCACTGAATTTAGAGTATCGCCTGATGGCAAAAAACTCGCATTTGCTGAGCGCTTCAAAGTGTTTGTTACACCATTTGTTGAGCGTGGTAGTGTGATTGATACGGGACCTAAGGCTAATAACTTACCTGTAGAGCAGTTATCAGTACGCGCTGGTGAAGGTATTAATTGGAGTAGCCGTTCTGATAAGCTTTACTGGTCACTTGGCTCTGATTTATATCAGGCGAGCATTGATGGCCTATTCTCTGGTAACGCGAAAGCGGCTGACGATACTAAGGACGAAAATGTTAAAGTAACTAACCTTAGCTTTGAACAAAAAGCGGATAATCCATCTGGGACAGTCGCGTTTGTTGGTGGCAAGGTTGTCACGATGGAAGGCGACCAAGTGATTGATAACGGCGTTGTTTTAGTACAAGGCAACAAGATAGTTGCAGTAGGTACGCGAGACACCGTCACTATCCCTTCATCGGCAAAGCAAATTGATATCACGGGTCAATCGATTGTACCTGGGTTAATTGACGCCCATGCGCATGGTTCACAAGGCAGTAGTGAAATTATTCCGCAACAAAACTGGATCAATTATGCGGGCTTAGCATTAGGTGTTACTACAATTCATGATCCGTCCAACGATACCACAACATTTTTTGCTGCAAGTGAAATGCAAAAAGCAGGAAAAATCGTTGCACCACGTCTGTTTTCAACGGGCACGATTTTGTATGGTGCAACTATTCCGGGTTACACCTCACATGTCGATTCACTCGATGACGCCAAATTTCATATAGAACGCTTGCAAAAGGCTGGTGCATTTACCGTAAAAAGTTACAACCAGCCACGCCGGAATCAACGTCAGCAATTTATTCAGGCTGCACGTGAAGCACAAATGATGGTTGTACCTGAGGGGGGCTCATTGCTTCAGCATAATCTAACGATGGTTGTTGATGGGCATACAACGCTAGAACACTCTATTCCCACAGCAGATATTTATGATGACATTAAGCAATTGTGGTCACACTCAAAAATGGCCTATACACCGACCATGGGAGTTGCTTACGGCGGTATTTCTGGTGAGCATTTCTGGTATGACACTACCGAAGTATGGCGTCATCCGCGTTTAAGTTTGTTTGTGCCGAGCGAAATATTGGAACCGCGTTCAATGCGCAGAACTAAAGCGCCTCATCATCACTATAACCATATCAATGTAGCTAAAACTGCCAAGGTTATGCAGGACTTAGGAATTGAAGTAAATTCTGGTGCACATGGTCAACGAGAAGGTTTGGCAATGCACTGGGAAATGTGGATGATGGCGCAAGGTGGCATGACACCATTGCAAGCGCTGAAAACTGCCACTATTTCGCCGGCGAAGTCACTTGGTCTAGACAACAATATTGGTTCGATTCGTCAAGGTAAGTTGGCTGATTTAATCGTCATCAATGGTGATATTACTAAAGATATTCATTTAAGTGATCGTGTGAGCTATACCATGGTAAATGGTCGCCTCTATGATGCAGAAAGCATGAATGAAATTGGTAACTACGACAATAAGCGCGAAAAATTCTACTTTGAAAAGTAACCGCTAATCCTCAGTTGAAGCGAATCGAAAGGCATTATCATGTAGTGATAGTGCCTTTTTTTTCTTGCAATACCCCAAAAAATACCTTGCTAAGCAATAATTAAATAAGTAAAAACGGATTGGTATAACAAGGAAATGATATGAATTTAAATCAAGTGACTTTGCCTGTAACCAACATGGAAAAATGTTGTCATTTTTATCGTCAATTGGGGTTTTTACAAATTGTCGATACCCCGCATTACGCACGCTTTGAATGCCCAGAAGGGGACGCAACATTTTCACTTTCCCTCGAAGAACAACAAGAACACCATTCGGTCACAATTTATTTTGAACACGAGCAATTAGATCAATGGGTGACTAAACTTATCAATAAGGGTATTGAATTTACTCAAATGCCAACGGATCAGCGCTATTTATGGCGTGAAGCGGAGCTTCGTGATCCAAGTGGCAATAAAATCAAGTTATATTGGGCGGGTGAGAACCGCAAGAACCCACCTTGGCGGGTGAATATTAGCGATACAGTGGAAACTGACAATGCATAAAGACAACATCAGTAGTAACTTACCAAGCGACTTTTCTGAGGAAGTATATAGCCACCTCATGCGTACACCTAATGTACGTGTGGAAAGAATCGTTTCTAAAGGTCATATTTCGCCGGAAACGGGTTGGTATGAGCAGGATGAAAATGAATGGGTGATGGTGGTTGAAGGGGCGGGCAAGTTGCAGTTTAAAAATGGCGATGAAGTGCACCTGACCAAAGGCGACTATATAAACATTCCTGCGAATGCTAAACATAAAGTGACTTGGACTGACCCAGATGTTGTTACTATTTGGCTGGCGGTATTCTATCCGTAATATGCGTTATACCAATTGGATCCCTAACTTTATCAATCGTTGCGATTTTGAGTTACCTAAAGTGAAAAAGAGGGTCTATAGTTAGATTACGATCTGTCCGTAACAACAAAAAGAGAATACTATGGAAATGCAGAATCACCCTTTGTCTTCTTTGTTTGAACAATTAGGTTTGCAAAGTAATGAGCAGGCGATTGAGAAGTTTATTAGGTCTCATCGACCAATTGGTGGTGAAACCGAGTTACATGAGGCCGGTTTTTGGAATCCATCGCAAGCGGCTTTTTTAAAGGAAGCGAAAGATAACGATGCAGATTGGGCTGAAGTGGTGGATCAGCTTGATGCTATGCTTAGAGTCTCTGCACACTAACCTGATCTGTTAATCATAATAAAAAGCGAGCAGCGTCTCGCTTTTTTTATGCTTACTATTGCTATTAATATCATCAAAATAGTCTTTTTTTTGTACCTACAATTGCTATCAATAGTCTTTTTGTCATTGTGTGATGTGATATTATTGACCGATGATAATTTTGCGGTTGAAAATAAATGCAAGTCACTCAAATAGCTCCTACTGAATTTCATCGGGTGCCATGGAAAAATGGTTTAGGTTATACCTTGGAATTAGCGGTCAGTGAAGGAGGCTCAATGTCCGCGTTTGATTGGCGGCTCAGTATTGCTACCGTCGCTCAAGACGGTGTGTTTTCTGATTTTAGTGGCTACTGGCGCAACTTGATCTTACTGTCTGGCAAAGGGATTGAACTTACGCATAGCAATAGCCCCACTAACCTACTGAGGCAGCATTTAGACGTAGCAAAGTTTGATGGTGGTGAAACGACGCATGGCCGTTTGATTGACGGTGAAATTACTGACTTCAATGTGATGGTTAATCTCGATAAGTACCATCTCAATACACAAACTTTTAGTGATGACATATCAAAAACATTTGATGTTCAGGAAATTATATTCTGCTATTCGCCAAATGAAGACTTAAAGTTAACTATCTTAGATGAAACAAGCATTATACCTGCGGGCCATTTATTAAAATTGACTGCAGAAAAAGCGCAAGATAGTAACAAAGTACACTGTGAAGGTAGTGGCGTGATTATTATTCAATTACAGCGTAAGGAAGTAAAGTGACAACCACTCGAGATTATCAAGGCAGTTGCTTGTGTAAAGCAGTTAAAGTCGCCATTAAAGGTGAAATCAGTAGTATTATTCATTGTCACTGCTCGCTGTGTCGTAAATCAACAGGGAGTGCGTACGCGACCAATGGGTTTGTGAATACGAGCGATTTTCAGATGTTATCAGGACAAGAAGCCATAGCGTCATACGAGCTTAAACCGGGCAAAGCGCGTCATTTTTGTCGCATTTGTGCTTCACCAATTTATAGCAGTAATAGTGCAGATCCTACGCGAATTCGTTTGCGCTTAGGATTGTTAGACTCTGATATTGAAGAGCGTCCAATATCACATAATTTTGTTACTTCCAAAGCAAATTGGGAAGAGTTTGACAGTAACTTGCCACATTACGAAAAACACGAACCCTCGCGCTAATATCAAATAGCCAACCTTTTTTATGGGATTGCAATGTAAATACAACATTGCAATCCGTTATTATTTTTCAATAACTTACATGTTGTGGGAGATTAACAACCTTTTACACCATTGACCTATATTGTTCATTTGCTAGTTTTCATCTCGTCGCTGGTTAGCGTTGCTTCGCTACCTTAAGCGACACATATCACCTCGCCTGTTAACGGTTGAGCACAGATTCACCTTTACAGGCGAAACAACGAATAATTTTCATTAACAAAGGAATATGAGATGAAACAAAGTAAACCATCGATGATGGATCTCACACAAACTCAAGCATTATTGGAAAAAATTGAGGGCGGTCATCGTCAGCAAAACATTCAAAATTTCACACCGAATTTTGACGTCATCTTTAAACCCACACCATGCGATTTGCTAAGTTGTGTAACGCCAATCTATGGTGCTATTACAGATCCTCGCTGGCAAATCAAAGCAGACTAATCGTTAAAATATCGACACCTTGTTGCACGGGGGCCAAGGTGTCGTTTTGACTTATGGAGCAATCATGGAAGTGTCTTTACAAAAAAAAGGGATCAGGATTAAAGAATACCAACGAAAAACCTATGCGGTTTGGGAAATCACCCTAAAATGTAATTTAGCGTGCAGTCATTGTGGTTCACGCGCTGGTGACAAACGAGAAAACGAGCTAAATACCACTGAAGCACTAGATTTAGTCAATCAAATGGCAGAACTTGGCATCAAAGAGGTAACTCTCATCGGTGGGGAAGCATTCTTGCGACCTGACTGGCTGATGATAGCTGCTGAAATTACTCGGCTAGGCATGGTGGCAAGTATGACTACTGGCGGGTATGGTGTATCGCTCGGCACCGCTAAGCGAATGAAAGCTGCAGGTATTACAACTGTCTCTGTTTCTATTGATGGCTTAGCATCAACACATGACAACATACGTGGCAAAACAGGGTCATGGCAACAATGCTTTGAAACAATAGCGCGATTGAATCAAGTTGGCATTATTTGTGGCGTAAACACGCAAATAAATCGTGAAACCGCAGCAGAATTACCCATGTTATATCAGGCACTGGTGGATGCTAATGTCAGTGCTTGGCAAATACAGCTAACCGTGCCTATGGGCAATGCCGTAGAAAACAGTCAATTGCTGTTACAGCCCATTGAGTTACTTGATTTATATCCGTTGCTTCATTACCTGTCATTGCGTGGAAGAAGAGATGGGCTAACAATTCAACCGGGAAATAATATTGGCTACTATGGCCCTTACGAGCGGGTATTAAGGGGAGCGAATAATCTAGAGAACGATTGGGCATTCTATAAAGGGTGTCAAGCAGGACAAAGCGTCATTGGCATTGAAGCCGACGGTAGTATTAAAGGTTGCCCTTCACTACCTAGTGATGCGTACGTTGGCGGGAATATTCGAGAAAAAACATTGTCGCAAATCTATTATCACAGTGACGAGTTGAGTATTAATGAGCATCAAAGCGATGCTAAGGCGACTGAACATCTGTGGGGGCATTGTGCCAGTTGCGAATTTGCCAATACTTGTCGTGGAGGTTGTCATTGGACGTCACATGTATTTTTTGGCAAGCGGGGTAATAACCCATACTGTCACCATCGCGTATTAAAGCTAGCGGTACAAGGTCGCAAAGAGCGATTTTATTTGAAAGAACGCGCTAAAGGGACGCCATTTGATCATGGTGTATTTGAGCTGCTTGAGGAGAATATTGGTCCGATAGATCCCAATGCGCCGCATCACTTTACGCTAAAAAAAGCCCAATACCCAAAACGCTGGCTACAGGAGAATCCGCAACTAATTCAATCACTCTATTTTGAACGGGGACTTGGAATGAAACGCTATATTGATGCAGGCATCGTTGATCGCGAACAATCTCCGTGGTTTAAAACCAAAGAAAGTGATACTGCTTTGTGATAGTGCGTTGGCCTAGCTCTAACGTAGAATTTAGCTTCCAACTGAATAGCAAAGAATAGATTCAATATTTTTTGCATCAAATGGTTACATAATAAGTGTGGTGTTTTTCTTGAGTGTGTTCAATATGTGTCTTTGGCGTGTTCTCATATATAAGTGGCATATGCAACATTGTGACTGAGCTATGTGTATTTGTTATATACGCTAGATTAATTAACAACCATTAATGAGTGGAGAATTTTAATGTTACACAAGAGAATATTATTGGCATTTGTGATTAGTTGTCCATTGCTAGTCAATGCAACGAATTTTGAGCAGGAGACGCAGTTTTTGCCTTTGGTAAAAAAACTTGTTGCTGCGCAGCGTAACTTTGATTCTAATACTCTTGATTCAATGCTAAGCGATGATTATGTTGAGATTTCACCCGTCGGAGAAGTAGATCACCGAGAAGAAGTGTTGAAGTTTTATGATAAAGCCAATGCGGGTAAAGCTGGTGAAAGTCCACAAATTGAAGTAAGTGATTTAGAGGTTCAGCAAAATGGTGATCACATATTTCTTATTGTTAAAGAGACTTTTAGTATTCCAGGTAAAACCCAGCAATTCGCAATGAGAGTGTCTTTTAGTTTGGTCAAAGAGCAACAAGGTTGGTTATTTTCGACAGCACATTATACTGGCATCAGACCATAACTGACTTCGTTAAATTGAAAGGATAGGATTGCGTTTTTCAATATACGCAATCCTTGACACTTGTTAAGGACTATTGCGCTACGCGAAAGTTTAATTGGCCACCTTGCGTGAGTTGATGATGATCCATAAAGTAGCCTTTAATGGGTTGTTTGTTAAACTCAATCGTCTGAATGAAACTAGTCTCAGTTGATGACGGGGATGTGCTGATTATCAATTTTTCACCCGAATAATACTTCGGATTCAGCGATATTTCGATTTCATCAAATTGTGGCTTCACCAGTGCGTAATTCATGTCTCCCGGTGACGTAGGGTACATGCCCATCATGCTAAAAACTAACCATGTTGAAAGCGTACCTGCGTCGTCATTACCCGGTATACCGCCTGGCGAGTTAGTGTAATGTTGTTTAATTAACTCTGTCACTCGTTGCTGGCTCTTCCATTCTTGACCGGGAACGTAGTTGTATAGGAACGGGTAAGTAATATCGGGCTCATTCGCCATATCAAAATTATCGGTGGCGAATGTTTTATCAAGCTGATTGACGAAGTTACTCGCACCGCCAAGTAACGAGATTAACCCTGGTATATCGTGAGGTACGTAGAAACGGTAATTCCAAGCATTTCCTTCAATATAACCGGGGGCAGGCTCAAAGTTACGACCGAGTTGAGGATCATAAGGCGTAAACCACTGCCCATTGCGAAATTTAGGTCGTAGCATGCCTGTTTGCGCGTCAAATAACTTTTGATAATTCATGGAACGCGCTAAAAATAGCTTGTAGTCGTCTTGGTGGCCAAGGGCTTTTGCTAGTTGTGCTAGATTCCAGTCAGCGTTGTAGTACTCTAAACTCGTAGAAACTGTGCCTTCCCAAGTGGTTTCATCGTCAACGGGAACATAACCCAGTGACATATAATCAGCGTTCTCAGGGCGTAATAAGTTGTTATCAACGGCAAGTGCCGACTTTTTCGCAGCCTGATAAGCAGCGTGCACATCAAAGTCTTTAATACCCCGCAAGTAAGTATCTGCAATGACTGATGTAGCAGGGTCACCTACCATTACTTCAGTTTCCATGCCGAGCAACTCCCATTTCGGCAGCCAGCCGCTCTCTTTTGCCATATCGATCATAGAGTTGACCATGTCAGATTGTAATTCTGGATAGATTAAACTCAGCAATGGGTGGAGATTGCGATTGGTATCCCATAGTGAAAATACGGTATAGCGATTTTTCTTACCATTGTTGCCAATAGCCCATTGTGACATTTTTGGGTAGTCACCATTTACGTCTTGAAATATATTTGGGTGAATAAGACTATGATAAAGCGCGGTATAAAAAAGTGTTTTATTTTCAGTTGTACCTTTAACTTTCACACGGCCTAGCAAATCCTGCCACCTGCTTTCGGCTTGGGCTCTTACCTTGCCAAAATCAAACGTGGTTTGCTCTGCATCTAGATTTTTTCGTGCATTTTCAATGCTGACATAGGAAACGCCTACTTGCACCTCAATAGCTTCGTTTTCATTAGTGTCAAAGCTGAAATATGCGCCAATGTCGTCGCCCGCAAGAGCTTGTTGGTAATTGGTATAGGGCTTGTAAGTATTGTTATAGCCAATCCAGTCGGCCTCAACATTCTTATATTCAGGCATTTTTTTCCAAGCGCCAAATGTCTTAGCAGGCTTGCTTAAACGAGCAACAAAGAAAACCGGTCGAACATCTTCTGGGTTGTAGCAGAAGGTACCGATCATCTTGAACCCTTCCACTTCTTGATTTGATACAATACGCAACATGCTCCCCGTTTCATTGGTGAGACCTAAACCTAAATTAAGTAAGATGTTTGATTGCCCTTTAGGGAAGGTATAACGACTCAACCCAGAACGCAGTGTGCTAGTCATTTCTGCGTTCACTTGGTATTTATTGAGGTGGGTGCGGTAGTAGCCAGGAGAGGCTTGTTCATTGCTATACGTGGAGCCGTATTCTTTTGCGGAAAAGTTCAGTTGGCCTGTTGTTGGCATCAGTAATAAGCTACCTAAATCCGGACAGCCAACACCACTTAGATTAACATGACTAAAACCTGTCAGAAATTTATTGTCGTGAATATAGGCGCGTGAGTTCCAAGCAGCATCTTTTTCAAACTTATTCAGTCCGTTTTCTTCAAAGGCAACGTTGAATGGAGATACCGACACCATGGCATGAGGAAATTGCGCCCCGGGGTGGGTAGCACCGAAATTTGACGTGCCAATGAACGGATTCACCCAATCAAGCACACGCTCCGCATGTGTGGTAAAGCACAGAAAAGTTATCAGTGCACATGTCAGTCTGATCATTTTGGCTCCGAAGTCATATTAAATACGAGTTTACCGCCCGCCATAATATCACGATGATAAATAACAGGTTGTTGATACTTTTTACCATTGAGAAAAATAGATTCAACATACACATTGTCTGGTGATTGATTGTGGGCGATCACCGTAAATGTTTGACCATTTTCTAAATGAAGTTGTGCGCGATTAACTTCAGGACTGCCTAGCACATATTCCCCAGATACCGGGTTGACCGGATAAAACCCTAACGCGCTAAACATATACCATGCAGACATTTGACCAGCATCTTCATTGCCAACTAATCCGTCAGGGGCTGTGCTATATAATTCGTCCATTATTTTTCTCACGCGTGCTTGCGTTTTTGTAGGAGAGCCTGCCAGTTGGTACAAATAGGGCACATGATGAGCGGGTTCGTTACCATGCACGTATTGACCTATGTACCCTGAAATCCATTCAGGTAGCTCACCTTCAGATTGTTGGGTTGTAAACATATCATCGAGTTTAGCAACAAATGCTTCTTTACCGCCGTGTAGTGCAATCATACCGTCCACATCATGTGGCACGAAAAAGTTGTATTGCCAGGCGTTGGCTTCGCAGTAATCTTCCGGGTGATAGGCGAGCGGATCAAAGTTTGGTTTAAAGTGGCCTTGTTCGCTCTTGGCGCGCATAAAACCTGTTTGCTGATCAAAGTGCTGACGATATTGCTGTGCTCGTTGGCTAAAGTAGTAGTATTCATCATTCTTGCCTAACGCCTTAGCGAGTTGTGCAATACTCCAGTCGTCAAATGCGTATTCTAGCGTTTTTGAAACATTCCATTGTCCGTGCTCAAAAGGGACATAACCAAGCTGTTTGTATTTATCAATACCAAATGCATTTTGCATCGCACTCTTCTTGACCGCTTGATAAAGCTTTTCGCCATCAATATCGGTCAGGCCTTTTAAATAGGCATCTACAATAACCGGTACTGCGTGATAACCCATCATCATATCGGTTTCATTGCCCTGAAAATTCCAAACGGGTAATAAGCCATAAACCTCATAATGTTCCATCATCGAGGTGATCATTTGTTTACTGGCCACGGTATCGGTAATTGTTTTCCATGGGTGTAAGGCGCGAAAGGTATCCCATAATGAAAAAAAGGAGTATCGATACGTATCTGTCGCGCGATGAGTTTGACCGTCAGGTCCTTTGTATTGGCCATTGGCGTCTGAAAATACGCGAGGCGCTAAATAGCTATGATAGAGCGCCGTGTAAAACTGCGTTTTATTGTCGTCGCTCGCATCAATGTCGACCTTAGCTAGTGCCTTGTGCCACAATTTTTGGGCATTTGAATGATATTGCTCAAACGTTGGGTCGACACCATCAGTCATTAGGTTTTCTTTGGCATTTTCGATACTTACCGAACTAATAGCGGTTTTTACGATTACTTGATTCGTATCTAGCTGTGAGAAATTAAACGTTGCTGTGACACCCGTATTGCTGGCGTAACTGTTATGTGCAACCTTAACTTTTTCTTCGTTTTCTATGTGGTATTCGTTGATAGGAGTCGAGAATTGACTGTAGAAATATACCCTTTGGTCGGCAGCCCAACCTGTCGAGTGGCGATAGCCTGCAATGGTATACGCATTAATCACAGTCAATTGAGTCCGTGTGGTCTTATCCCAATTACGTGCATAGCCTAAATCGAGTTTAACTCTCTTGTTTTGACTGGCATTGGCAAAGGTATATCGCTGAACACCTGTTCTCAGCCCCGCGGTTAGCTCAACATTGATATCATAATCGTCCAGATATACTTGATAATAACCGGGCGAAGCAGCTTCATTGTCGTGACTGAAATGGGAAATCACAGTGTTTTTTGGGTTGATGTCATCGAGCTTTAGCTGCCTAGCTTCGCCAGCTAATGGCATGAATGAAATGTCATATAAGTCGCCTGCGCCAGTGCCCGATAAATGGGTGTGACTAAAGCCTGCAATGACATTATCAGTATAAAAATAGCCAGAAATCCAATCCCAACCATTTCGGCCATTGTCTGGACTCAATTGCACCATGCCATATGGTACTGTGGCACCGGGATAGGTCTTACCCTTACCATCCGTGCCAATGAACGGATCAACCCATTGTAGCCGATTATCGGTTTGGCTCAGCTCAGCGGGTTGATGTTCACCAGTTGTGTGTAAGTATTTGCTACAGCCGGTTATTAATAAAATAGTGATCAAACCGGCCGTGTATTTTGGTAACGTCGATTGCTTCATCGGATCTATGACACCTGAGATGACGGCGATAGCGCCGTGTCGCCGAGCACTCTCAGTACTTCAAAGCAAGCGCCTAATGTATGGTAATCACACTTAGCTCCTGCCGCACTCTTTTCATTAGAATATTTAGTGTTATCTCTGCGTAGCACACGAAACCAAGCACCATATTGGTGATCGACAAAATGATCCCAAGCATATTGCCACAATGCGTTATACTGATTCAGGTATTTGTTATCGTCTGTGGCTTGATACAACATGGCGGCAGCTGCAAAACTCTCAGCCTGTACCCAGAAATACTTGTCGTCATCACACCATTTGCCTTCAGGGTCAAAACCATACACTAATCCCTGATGGCTTTGATCCCACGCTGTTTCATAGGCTCGATCAAACAACAACTGCGCACGTTCAAGCATCCACGACTGGGGCTTATAACGATAAAGCATCAAGAGTAATTTTGTCCATTCGGTTTGATGCCCCGGCTGAAAGCCCCAAGGTCGATAGAGGTTTTTCGGATCGTCTTTGTTGTAATGCCAGTCAATAGAAAAATCTGCCTGATAGTGTTCCCAAACTAAACCATTGGTTTTATCTGCTTGCTTCACTGCAATATTTTCAGCAATAGTCAGTGCGCGTTGCAAAAATAGATCATTACTTGTTGCTTCATAAGCTGCAATCATCGCTTCACACAAATGCATGTTGGCATTTTGCCCACGGTAATCACTTAGTATACCGTCAACACTGATTTCATCTGCGTAAAGGCCAAACTCTCCTTGCCAAAAGCGTGATTCAAGCAGTGCGTATGTTTCAAGGAGTTTTTCGTCTGATTGCACGATCCCTGCTTTTCTAGCAGCTGCATAGGCTAACAATACAAATGCGTAACCATAAGCTTGTTGAGTCATGTCTTGTGGTTGGCCATCTTGCAGTGTCCAAGCATAAGTTTGGCTGTCTGGTTGCCAGTGGACTTGCTCTAGGTAATCAATGCCATGCTTGGCGTTCTCAAGATATTTGGCGTTATCAAATACCATGCCTGACAATGCGTAATTAACGATGATGCGCGTACTGCTTACCAGTTGTTGAAAACCTGTATTAAATGGTTGTCCATTATCATAAAAGTTTTGCAAATAGCCGCCCGTTGGGCTGATAACAACAGGGTCATAGAATGCGAGAATTGACTGACAATGATTTAAGAGAAAATCGCGATTAAAGAACTGCATGAGACGCTCCTGATTGTTTCGTTGGCAGCTGTGGCAAATATGCCGAAGGCCAGTGTTGTTCAACTTCACTAAAGCTAGGCAAGGCCGGAAATGCACCCGGTTTAGTCACAGTATGGGCACCGCAATGTGCAGCAAACTGAATTAAGGCCAATAGAGTATCAAATGACCTTAACGCAGCCTTTGGCTGCTCAAAACAGCTAAATGCCATAAGTAATGCGCCACTAAATGCATCACCACCGGCTGTGGTGTCAATAGCTTTAACTGCCGGAGCCGAAACAGATTGCTTGCCTTGAAGAGTGATAAATTCGATATCATGTTCACCATCAGTGATAACAAGCAGCGAAACCCCTCGTGACAAGCAGGTATCGATATATTGTTGTTCGTTTCCTTGTGATAGATAAGTAAATTCATCGCGAGAAAATTTAATCACATCAGCGTGGTACACTAACTCATTGACTAAGTCGCAATCAGCTTGGCCGCTTGGCCAAAGGTTGTGACGCAAGTTAACATCAAAGCTTACAAAAGCGTCATTTGATTTCGCCATTTCTACAGCGAGTTTGGTGGTTTCTGCAATCGCTGCTTCGGTCAGCGTGTTGCTACAAAAATGAAAAATAACCTCTTGATTAAACCAGCTAGCTTGAATTTGCGTTTTATCAAATAGCATGTCAGCAGTTTGCTGGCGGTAAAATGAAAAACTACGATCGCCCGTGTCATCAAGCGTGACAAATGCAAGCGCAGTGCTGGCATGTTCGTGTTTCACCAAGTAATTGACATTGACACCATATTTTTCAAGCGCCTGTTCAAGAAAATGACCGAAGACATCGTCGCCAACTTGCCCAGCAAAATAGGCATTGCCACCAAGTCTTGCCACAGCAACCGCGGCATTGGCAGGCGCGCCTCCGGGATACTGGCAGTAGTTGTTAAGCGACAAACAGCCGTCGGCTTGCGCCCCAGTGTTTAAAAAATCGATGAGCGCTTCACCAAAGCATATTACAGGCTTCATGTATTTACCTCTTCAACGCGAGTATTTTCTTGGGTGCTGCTACCACGTACGGCGTACCAAGCAATATAAATATATGAAAGTGCTGGTACCCAAAAGCTGGCTTGAACAGACGTAAAGTCAGCGGCGACACCCTGAAAGATAGGAATGATTGCACCACCTACAATTGCTTGACACAGTAGTCCAGAGCCTCGACCTGTAAGTGGCCCAAGTCCTTTGATTGCAAGGGTGAAAATGGTTGGGAACATAATAGAATTAAATAAACCAACAGCCAGTATTGACCACATCGCTAATTGGGCTTCAGTAGTCATTGAAATGGCGATAAGTGCAATAACCATAATAGCGTTAAACGCCAATAAATATGTTGGTAGAATATATCGCATCAATGCGGCACCAATGAAACGACCAATCATTGCAGCGCCCCAATAATATGAAACCATCTTGCTCGCTTCGTGTTCGCTCAAGTTTCCTATGTGTGCTTCGGCGAAATAATTGACGAGAAAACTCCCGATTGAAACTTCTGCCCCAACATAAAGAAAGATAGCGAGGGCACCAAATACTAGCGGTGGATGTTTGAATATTGAATCTTTTGACACTTGTGCGGCATGTGGGTCTTCTACATTAGTAATAACTGGAAGTTTAATCACTTTGAATAGAATCGCGGTTATGATCATCACGCTGGCAAGGATGAGATAAGGAAGTTGTACGGCGCTGGCCGCAATGACTGTCGCAGCGCCACCGAAGATGAGTGCGGCACCAAACATTGGCCCTAAAGTATGACCCAATGAATTGATGGCTTGCGCTAAATTTAGTCTGCTTGCTGCGGTTTCGTCCGAACCGAGAACAGCGACATAAGGATTCGCCGAAACTTGAAGAATAGTAATACCACTAGCCAAGACAAACAAACCAAGTAAGAACACCAAGTAGATTTCAACTTCCGCCGCTGGATAAAATATGGCGCAACCAGCCGCAATTGTCAGCAGACCAACAATGATACCTCGTTGGTAACCAATTTTTTCAATCAACTTACCGGCAAAAGGAGAGACAATAAAATACGCACCGAAAAAACAGAACTGCACTAGCATAGCCTCTGTATAGTTAAGTGAGAAAGCTGCTTTAAGGTGTGGGATAAGTATGTCGTTTAATGCGGTAATGAATCCCCAGATGAAGAACAATGAAGTCATAGCGATAAACGCAAATTTCGTATTCAGCGCACTTGGCGTTGCTGATACTTGTCCCGTTGGAATATTAGTGGCCATAGTAGTTACCTTATTCTCATATTTTGTAATGGTTATTGAGCCGTAGATAGTGAAAACGGCACCGCGTCTGGCGTGATAGCCCACTCATAATTAGGGGTTGCTGACATTGAAAAATGTAAACGTCCACCTTGCTGTAATTGATGGTGATCCAACCATGTTTTATTGTGAGCCTTGCCGTTAAATCGCATTGATTGAATGTAGTGATGATTGTCTTGATTATCTTCGGCACTGATAATGAGTTGATTACCGTCTTCAAACGTTAACGTTGCCTGATCAAATAACGGACTTCCAATCACATATTGTGTCGTACCCGGTGTCACAGGGTAGAATCCTAGTGCACTGAATACATACCACGCCGACGTTTGACCATTATCTTCATCACCAGCATAGCCGTCAGGCGCAGGTGTGTAGAGTTGATCCATGACTTGACGTACACGCGTTTGTGCTTTCCACGGTTGCCCAGCATAGTTATATAAATAAATCATATGTTGGATGGGTTGGTTGCCGTGTGCATAATTGCCCATGTTGACGATTTGCATTTCACGAATTTCATGAATCGTGAAGCCGTAATAAGAATCATCAAATTTAGGTGGCATAGTGAATACTTCATCTAATTTATCGGTAAACCCTTTATCACCGCCCATCAATGCCTTTAGTCCGGCAATATCTTGGAAAACAGACCAGGTATAGTGCAAGCTGTTGCCTTCTGTAAAAGCATCACCCCATTTCAGCGGATTAAATGGGCTGTGGAAGCTGCCATCCTGATTCTTGCCGCGCATCCATCGTGTTTCAGGGTCAAAAAGTTGTTGATAGTTGTAGGCTTTCTTTGTGTATTGTTGTACGTCGTCTTCTTTACCGAGTAACTTGGCCAGTTGGGCAATATTAAAATCGGCAAATGCGTATTCTAATGTGCGCGCAGCATTTTCATGAATACCGACATCGTAAGGTACGTAACCTAGCTTGTTGTAATAATCAACGCCTTCTCTGCCAACAGACGACACAGGTCGACCCTCATCGACCGTAGCATTCTTGATGACGGCTTCATACAAGGTATCTATATCAAACCCTCTGATGCCTTTTACATAAGCGTCGGCGATATTTACCGCAGAGTTTGAGCCAATCATGACGCCGCGATGACCCGGACTCGCCCATTCAGGTAGCCACCCCGATTCTTTATAGGTGTTAGCAAGTCCTTCCATGATCTGGGCATCCATGGTTGGATACATTAAGGTGAAAAATGGGAAAACGGCACGGAAAGTATCCCAAAAGCCATTATCAGTAAACATATAACCGGGCAACACTTCACCGTTGTACGGGCTGTAATGTACGATTTGATTATTCGCGTCCAACTCATAAAACTTTCTTGGGAACAACAGCACTCGATATAACGAAGAATAGAAGGTTTTGACTTTTTCGACGTCGTCATCGGCAATGCGAATGCGGCTTAACTCTTTTTGCCATGCCTCATGAGCACTTGATTTGGTGGAATCAAACGTTGCTTGGCCAATCTCACGATCTAAGTTGAGTTGTGCTTGTTCGGGACTGATGAAAGATGATGCTATTTTTACATGTACCTGTTCGCCGCGTTTGGTGTTAAATTTTATGATCGCGCCCACGTGGTCACCTTCTTGGTGAGTGCTGTTTTTCATTAGTTGCCAATCGTCGCGCCACGTGTGACTTACCGTAAATTCTTTATCGAATTCGGCAACAAAGTAATTGTGGAAGTTGTCTGGTACGCCGCCGTGGTTATTGCGGGCATAACCAATTATTTTGCGTTGTTCGGGTAATATTTTAACCATTGAGCCTTTGTTGAAGGCATCTAGCAAAATATATGAACTGTCGTGTTCAGGAAACGTAAAACGAAAATGGGCGGCGCGCTCAGTTGCGGTGACTTCGGCCGTTACGTCATAATCAGCCAAATACACTTGATAATAGTGTGGGGCAGATGTTTCTGCCTTGTGAGAAAACCATGAAGCGCGTTCATCTTCTTGAAATTTTAGGTCGCCAGTTACCGCCATCAATGAAAATGCAGCATAATCGTTTAGCCACGGGCTTGGTTGGTGAGTTTGTTTGATACCACGGATCTTGTCGTCGTCATACTTGTACGTCCAGCCATCACCCATTTTAGCTGTCATTGGTGTCCAAAAATTCATCCCCCAAGGCGTTGCAACGGCGGGGTAAGTATTGCCATTTGATAAACTGAATTTTGAATCACTGCCAACAAGCGGATTGACATACTGCACTAAGTCTTGTTTGACAATATTGACGGGTGAGGGGCGTTTTTCTTGCAGAGATGGTTGCGTATCACTACTGCAGGCCATGAGTAATCCTGCTAAAAACGTACTTAGTATCAGTGTCTGCTTCATTTTGATTGCTTCTTGGTTGTTAAGTTAATTTATTGTATTTATTTACTTTATAACGATTTTTCATCTCATAAAAAGAAAAATGTAATCGATTACAGTTTTAGGTTATACTAGCGCTAACAAAGTTTCAATAGTGGCTTTTGACTATTTTTAGCGCAAAATGGCATATGTACTTTATCTTTCTCTCTTTACAGAGGATTTTGATGAGTCGTCTTATGTATTTTTCGTTAAATATGAAACAAATTGTTACTTTTCATTGAAAGTGATATCGATTACATTATTCTGCAATTAATTGATAGGTAATTAATAGCTATGTCAACCATTAAGAAAGTATGCCAGTTAGCAGGCGTGTCAAACGCAACGGTGTCGCGGGCGTTAAAAACACCGGAATTGGTGAACGAGAAGACGCGAGCGCGTATTTTTAAAGCGATAGAAGAAGCTGGCTATCGACCGAATGGTATGGCGGCAAGCATTAAAACGGGTAAGTCAAATGCCATAGTGGTGTTGGTCCCTAATTTATCAAACCCATTTTTTTCAAAGATTATTCAAGGGATTGAAAAAGCTGCGCAAGAAAATGGTTATTCAGTTTTATTGGGTGATACGCAAGGGGAATCCGCAAGAGAGCATGAGTATGCGGGCATGGTATTGTCAAACCGTGCTGATGGCATCATTCATCTTGATCACTCGTTTCCATTCTCAGCAAGCGATGCACGACTGGCAGAAAATATTCCAATTGTCAGTGTTTGTGAGCGCATTGTTGCCGACAAAAAATACCCTGTGGTTGAATTAGACAACTATTCGGCATGTCGTGCACTTGCTACTCATTTAGCGAGTTACGGCCATAGAAAATTTGGTGTCATCGCTGGGCAAATTGAGAGTCAAATTCATCGTGATCGTTTAGGCGGTATCAAGAGTGTGTTAGCAGAAGAAGGGATTGAATTTGACGACAGTCTTGTTGTCGGTGGCGCCTATACGATGGAGGCTGGCGAGCAAGGCGTTCGAGAATTATTGGCTCACTCTACCAAACCAACCGCGATATTTTGCTTTAATGATGATATTGCCATTGGTGCAATTCACGAAATTAAAAAGCATGGGTTAAAGGTGCCTGACGACATATCTGTGGTTGGTTTTGATAATATCAAGGTATCAGCATATATTGACCCTCCATTAACGACGATTGATCAGCCTGCCTATGAAATGGGACAAAAAGCGGTAGAAGTGCTAGTACAACAAATGCAGCAGCAACCGCTGCATAAAGATCGCGAGATTCTTCCATATCGTTTACTCGAAAGAGCCAGTTCCGGCCCTGTTAAGAGTGACCAGTAGTTTTTGACTGGTTACTTTTAAAACAATTCAATTGTATTGCCTTTGTGAGGCAACTATCTGTTTTTTAATACTTTAATGTGTCAAAAAAAGTAGCGTCACCTCATTCTATTTTCATTGATTTCTCAACGATGCTCTAGATTTGTTTAAAAAATATTCGCGTTTGATGTTGACATCATTTTTTAATGAAACTAGTATCGTATCTCATGTAATCGATTACATTTGTGTTATTGGTTTAGGGAATTTGTAACTTTTTGGCTACTTTTTAATTGTTTTGGTAGCTTTTTTTATTCCTTGAAATGTAATCGATTACATTTAAGCGTTTAAGCCCGAGAACTTGGCCTGTTTGATCGCTGCTTAGCAAGTCTTAGCCGTAAACGTGCCCTTAACTATAAAAACGAATAATTAAAAAAATAAGAAACACTGGAGGAGAATAAACATGCAGACGAGTATCAAAGGTACGGCAGTCTCGCTTCCTTTATCGACTTTCTTTAAACGGTCAATGCTTTGTACGGCAATTATGTGCGCAATAGGTACTGCACAAGCGCAAGAAGCTGTAGAAGTTGACGAGAAAAAGAAAAAAGAGGAAATCGAGGTTATTGAAGTTAGCGGCATTTTAGCTAGCTCGGCAAGAAACTTATCAATTAAGCGTCTCTCTAATGCTATGGTTGACGCCATTACTGCTGAAGATATTGGTAAATTTCCAGACAAAAACGTCGCTGATTCGTTGCAGCGTGTGCCAGGTGTGGTTATTCAACGTTCAGGTGGCGAAGGCTCAACCGTGAGTATTCGTGGTTTATCATCCGATCTTACTTATACCCAACTCAATGGCAATTTTATTGCTTCTTCACCGGGTGAGCCATCGCGTTCATTTGATTATGCGTTGTTACCGTCGGCGATGATTGAAAAAGTTGAGGTGTATAAGTCGCCTGAAGCTCGCATTGATGAAGGTGGTGTTGGTGGTACGGTACGATTACATACCCGTAAGCCGCTTAACATGGATGCTAATTCTGGCACGATTGCTGTTGAAACCAGCTATGCGGATGTAACAGATAAATATGAACCGCAAATGACTGGTGTTTATTCGTGGAAAAACGAGCAGGAAGACTTCGGCGTGCTCGTTGGTTACACCAAACAAAAGCGTACGAACCGTACATTATCAGGTAGTGCAAACACTTGGCGCTGGACTGGGCCATCAAGTACCTCTAGCGATGTGAATGGTAATATTGTAGACAATACATTAACCAATGCTGCGCCTGTAGATGCCTTAGGTAACAAATATGAAAATGTTTGGGTACCTCAATTTACCCGTGTCAGCGTTTTTGAAGAAACGCGTGACCGTGAAGGCTTACAGTTTACGACCCAATGGATGCCAAATGATAATCTTGAGCTGTCATTTAACTATTTTCGCTTTACCCTTGGACTAGATTCAACCATGTCGGCGATTGACATGCCGGAGTGGAGCCTCACTAATGGCACAATTACTGACGTAACACTTGATGACTCAGGCACTATTATTACCGGGTTAGACTATTCCGCTGGTGCTACAGGTACTGAGCAGATGATGCACTTCCCTTGGGTGCGTGGTGTCTACAACCGCGAAGAGTCAACGTCTGATACATTCGATTTTTCTGCCACTTATGAAGGTGATTCATATCAACTACGCGTGGTACTTGGCCACACTGAAGCTGAAGGTGGGCCAGAAGAGCGCTACGAAGCTGCATACTATGCGTCTAACAAAGATACAGGCGAAGCTGCATTAGAAAATGCAGCGATGTATTCGGGCTGGTCAATCCACGACCGCCAAATGAATGTCTATATGGATCCTAATATCATTAACAACCTACAAGCTGGTGTGGGCGGTGGTGTTGATCCTGGGTCGTCAAATTCGAGTTTTGTTACGAGTAGCATAGAGGAAGATTACTTCCAGACTGACGTTGATTTTGACATTGATTACGGCATATTTACAACGATTAGGGCTGGCGTGAAATATCGCAAGTCGCAGTTGCACCGTGAGACGCGAAATACTTTTTATCTTGATCCAAGCTTTGATATAGCTGCGGGCGAGGCGAGTGAAAACGGTATTACCCGTGCTGACAGCTATCAGTGGAATGGTGGCATGCCTGACGCAACGACTATCATGAATGACAGCTCAGTGGGCAATATTCCGGGTGGCTTCAATATTAATATCATGCCTTCAATTAACTGGGATGCTTACGCAAGTTACCTTCGCGATAACTTCGTTAAATATACGCGCCGTGAACCAAACTTTGTTTATGATATTGAAGAAAAGATCACCTCAGGTTATATCCAAGGGGATTTCGATGGTGATCGCTATCGCGGTAACATCGGGGTGCGTGTTGTCAAAACTGACACGACGGGGGCATCAACGGATTTATTCACCTTCTTCAAAGACTACTGGGATGCTGATGGTAATCAGTTAAGTGGCGATGAATTTTCCGAAGAAGAATACATTTTAGTCTCGCAAAATAACAGCGATACCATTGTACTACCGAGTTTTAACATAGCTTGGGAAGCGACTGACAAACTTGTGGTACGTGGTGCTATGGCCAAAGTGATTTCACGCCCTGATTATAGCTCTCTAGGCAGTCAGGAAAGACTTACCTGGATCTCAAGTGAGTTTGCCTCAGATCGCGCTGAATTCAACACTATTCCTGGCTGGTCTGGTTCAGGTGGTAACAAAAACCTGAAACCTTATGAAGCGGTCCAAACCGATATCAGTGTGGAATACTATTATGGCGAAGGCTCTGCGGTTGGAATCGCGTTCTTCAACAAAGATGTAGATAATTTCGTTGTACCGCTAACTATTGATACAACACGCGATATTCCTGATCGTACGTTTGAAATTGCTGGGCAGGTTGTTAATGCTGGCGGTGATAATGTCATGATCGAGAACTACAGCACTGTAGGTAATGGCTCAGACGCGACGTCTCGCGGCGTTGAAGTCTTCATGCAGCATGCGTTCGATAACGGATTCGGCTTCTATACCAACTACACCTATAACGACACGAATAAAGCAGACGTAGATGTGGCGGGTGAAAAAATTGGCGAATCTGGTTTGATTGGAAGTGCCGACTATCAGTTTAACTTTTCAGCCTATTACGAAAACAATGACTTTAGTGTGCGTGCTTCATATAACCTTCGCGGAGAACGCCTATTAGGCATTGCTAACGGCATGAACGTATATGCTGATGAATATGACCAAATCGACGTCAATGCATCCTACAACATAACTGACAAACTAGTCGCGACAGCGTCAGTCATTAACTTAACTGAATCAGAAAGTTATAACCATGTTGGTGATGATACCCAAGCACGCTTTCGTAGTAACTCGTATTCCGGTCGTCGCATTTATGCCGGAATTTCTTACAGCTTCTAATCATGGCGCATCAAGCAAATCTAGAACAAATCAAACGACAAGTGATTTGCGCGATGCATGAAGCGAGATAAAACGAATATTTAGAGGAAGAATAATGAAAAACTCAAGATTCTCAGTTGTCGCGACATCAATGGCGGTAGCGCTCGCTGCGTTGACCGGGTGTGGCGGTAGCAGTGACGACCCCAAAGCGGAAAATGTCCCAGTTACACTGGATACTACATTTGCAGATATCGGCGGTAATGCCATAAAAGGTACGATGGCATACGCCAACGTCTCGGTTAAAGCACTCAATGGCTCTGCGCTATCCATCGAAAACGATAGCCCACAAACTAATGCTGAAGGCAGTGCGAACATAACGGTGCATGGCGATGCAGGGTTTGGTATTAACAGCATCATTAAAGTGAGTGTAAAGGCCGATGCTAGCACTATGATGACGTGTGACGCTGCTGCTTGTGGTGACACTAGTATGGGATCAATGGTGACGGGTAACGCTATAGCGGGTACAGAATTATCAACATTAACCTATCTGGCAGTACCATATGGTGCTTCATCAGATGGTGTTACTGATGCATCGTTCAATGCCAATGTCTTTACTACCTTCGCGACAAAGCTAATTGAACGAGATATCGCCGAAGGGCGCAATGTTTCAACCTTACAGTTATTGGAATTAGCACAGGCAGAATACTCTACGTTAGTGCTAAAGGCGTTAGGTTACGACGGTAAAAATATCAATGTTTTCACACAATCATTGGTCAGCGCGGAATCAACCGACAACTTCATTTTAGAAACTAGCTGCGAGCAAGTAGCGGTCACAGACGAGAACGGTGATGCTGTTGTAGATGACGATGGTAATCAAGTCACAGAAGAACAGTGTACCGATACGTATGTTGATGCAGATATTGCCTTTCTTTCGATGCTCAATGGCGCGTTCTCACAGTTTGACGAAGGGTATAATCAAAGCGCTGCTTTGGCCAGCGCCTACGCGAACTTAGAAGCTGCGTTGGCAGGTAATCCTGATGCGTTAGTGGCACTTAGACAGCCTTTGGCTGAGGCATTGAACGAAAGTTCGGTTGTACAGGCATTTGGTTTGACTGCAGATAGCATTGTTGATGTTGAACTCGCGTTGTTCGAACAGAATGAATCGTCAGGTCCGGTACACGAAATTACGACAGTTGCGAATATGGCGAGTGCGACAATAACGGCACGCAATCGCATAAGTGACGGCGAAGCCGAATCGATGGCGTTTGATGGCAACCCAGACACCAAATGGCTTGATCATAATGATTGGGCTGGCGCGCCAACTGCTGACAATCCATCATGGATTCAAGTACAGTTCGCTGAACCACAAGCGGTAAGCACGCTATTTATCACCAGTGCTAATGATGCGCCAGCGCGCGACCCTGAAAACTTCAACATTCAGGCATCGCACGACGGACAAACTTGGGTGACTTTAGCTGAATTCTTAGGTGAGTCATTCGATGAGCGATTTGAACGAAAAGGCTTCCGCTTTAGCAATGCGCTTGAATACAGCTATTACAAGTTAAACATTACCAAGAACAAAGGTGATGATGGCTTAATGCAACTTGCTGAAATTGCTTTTGTTGGCCCTATTTATCCAAGTGCGACTCATTCAAATGACGCGGGTAAAACAGTTACTGCGAGAAATCGTATTAGCGATGGTGAGGCTGAAAGCATGGCGTTTGATGGCAACCCTGAAACTAAATGGCTCGACCACAATGATTGGGCTGGTGCGCCTTCCGAAGACGACCCTTCATGGATTCAGGTAGATTTTACTGATGCAGTCGCTGTAAATGTGCTGGGTTTGACGAGCGCGAATGACGCCGATGCGCGTGATCCGGAAAACTTTAATGTGCAAGGTTCAAATGATGGCGGTCAAACTTGGGTAACACTAGGTACTTGGTTAGGTGAGTCATTCGACAATCGTTTTGAACGTAAATTATTCAATTTTAACAATACGTTGGCATTTCAAACGTATCGCGTCAATATCACTAAAAACAAAGGTGATGATGGGTTAATGCAAATTGGCGAGATTGAATTAATCGGTCCTAAGCTACCAGATTTGAATCATGCCATGGCGCCTGATGTTGTTATCACAGCACGTAATCGTATTAGTGATGGTGAACACGAAACCAAAGCGTTTGACGGCGATGTCAATACAAAGTGGTTAGATCACAATGATTGGGCTGGTGCTCCATCTATTGAAAATCCGTCGTGGGTGCAAGTGCAATTACCACAACCACAAACAGTGAATAAACTGATTTTGGTCAGCGCTAATGATGCTGATGCCCGTGACCCAGAAAACTTTAATGTGCAAGCGTCAAATGATGGTGAAAACTGGGTAATGTTGGCGGAGTTTTTAGGTGAATCATTTGATAATCGCTTTGAACGTAAAGCTCTTAGCTTTAGCAATGACCTTGCTTATAGTTACTATCGCTTTAATATCACTAAGAATAAAGGTGATGATGGACTAATGCAGATTGCTGAGATTGCACTCGTAGGGCCGCAATATCAGGCGATCGATCATTCAAGTAGAGCGGGTGTCACTATCACGGCTCGTAACCGCATCGGTGATGGTGAACACGAGAGTAAAGCATTCGATGATGACGTGAATACTAAGTGGTTAGATCACAACGATTGGGCGGGGGCACCGAGCGAAGAAAATCCTGCTTGGGTACAAATTGACTTACCAAGCGCAAGCATTGTTAGCTCATTGGCTATTACCAGTGCAAATGATGCCGACAACAGAGACCCTGAAAACTTTAATATTCAAGGCTCAAACGATGGCGGAGCAACCTGGACAACACTTGCTAGTTGGATAGGTGAGTCATGGGATGAACGTTTTCAACGTCAGTTATTTGAGTTCGGCAATGGTTTTGCATTTACCAGCTACCGTATCAATGTTACTAAAAACAAAGGCGATGATACGTTGATGCAAATTGCTGAAATCGAACTCATCGGCATTGATATGCAAGATTAGGAGTATGTTCAAGTTGCGTGCATGTGTATTTCTCCCAACACACACGGCACATGCACGCAGACTTGGGCTATTGATAGGGACTATCGCTTTGAAGTGGTTAGTTATCACCACTTCAAACCGATATTACTTAAATCAACACACGCTAGAATAACTAAAACAATAATTACCAATAATCAGTAATAGTTACTTATGACAATTAAACTCTCTACAGCCTTGCTACTCTCCTTATCGGTGCTTGCATCGTCATCTTGGGCTAAGGCAAAGATAAATAACAATCAGCCGCCATTGTCGTTGACCGTAGCGCAATTAGAGCAATGGTCGCCTGACTCATCCCTAGCCGATAAGCGCCACATCGCAACAATGCCATTGCAGCCTCGTGTGGTGGCTGAACTGGGTAACCGCACCGAGCGGCTTGATGGCAACGTAAAAGTGCTTATCGCGCCAGACGGTATGAATAATTTGGCCAATTATCTTGGCGAGCAATCGCAATTCAATTTATATAATTTTACCCATTGGTCACATATCGACGTCATAAATTGGTTCGCAGGTACCGCCAATGAAACGGTGAGTTTACCATCGAAACCTTGGGTAGAAGCGGCCCACAAAAATGGTGTGAAAGTTATAGGAACAGTGTACTTGGCGGTAGCTCAGTATGGCGGCAATATTGAGACCGTTGAACGCATGGTTCAACAAGACGCTCAGGGCCGATTCCCATTAGCACATCAACTGGTAGCAATTGCATCATTCTACGGATTTGATGGTTGGTTGATTAATCCTGAAACAGACCTGACACGAATTAAAGACGAAGACGGCAATCTAGTAGAGGGGCAGTTTCAAACCCAGCGTGCAGCTAAGGTGGCCAAGCAAGTGCAAGCGTTCATGCTGTACCTGACAGAGCTTGCGCCAGATGAAATGGAAATACACTGGTATGACGCGATGTTGCTTGACGGCACGGTTAGGTGGCAAAACCAGCTGAATGAGCGAAATGCCGATTTTTTCCAGCTATCACAAGGTAATAAAAAACGTGCCAGCGATGCGATGTTTCTTAATTACTGGTGGAATGGTGAAATGGTTGAACAATCACATCATTTTGCCAAACAACTTGGGCGCTCGCCTTACGATCTCTATTTTGGTGCAGATTTATCGCCTATGCGTAATGCGCAACGAATTTATGAGCGCCGACAGTGGCTAGACGCGTTATTTACCAACAACGGCACCCAAGGTCTCAGTTCAATCGCACTATTTGCTAACGATGTGAATTTCACTTATGTGGGGAATGAGCAGCGTGCAGCATTCAGTCATTTTAAAAATGATGCAAATGATGTGAGACGTTTTCATGACGCAGAAGTACGGTTATTTGCTGGTGACGACCTCAATATTTATACCGACGATTTAGCGCAGCACTGGCCGGGAATTGCTCGCTACGTACCAGCAAAAGCCCCAGCCTTATCCTTACCATTTTCGACTAGCTTTAACACGGGACATGGCCGCGTAAAAGCGAATCAAGGCAAGATGATTCAGCGTGCATGGCATGATGTAAGCCAACAAGACATCTTACCGACTTGGCAGTTTGCCGTTCAAGGTGAGCCAGACACACAGGTTTTCTACGACTTTGACCACGTATATCAAGGTGGCAATTCACTAGCGATTCAAGCGCCAGCAAAAGGAAAAGGAAACTATATTCCGCTCTATCACACATCATTGACGCTTCATGATAATGCAGAGCTGGCAGTTACGTTTATGCATCAACAAGCGGGGCAGCATATTTCGTTAACACTCGAAACCTTAGACGGAGAAATTATTTCACAACCGTTGACGGGTGAAGTGGGCGTGTGGCAAACGCGTAAACTTGCGCTTGGTGACTACGCGAAAAGTATTGTTTCACGTATTTCTCTGAGCGTTAAAGCAGGCCAACCTGAGGCTTTAACAACCTATATTGGTCAATTGGACGTACGCTAATGGCAGCCATTGAAATTTGTCTGGCGAGTGATACCCAAGCGGTTCTGGCGCAACAAGTAGAAAGCATTTGTCATGCCGGTGCTGCGCGTATTGAGTTGTGTGCACAAATGGATAAAGCCGGACTAACACCAAGCCGTCACGCCATTGCTACCGCGAGAGCAGCATCCAAAAATAGCGTTGAGTTACTGGTTATGGCGCGTCCTCGTGGTGGTGATTTTCACTATGATGGAACAGAGATAAACCTTTTGCGCGAACACATCAAATCGGCGGCAGACAATGGGGCAAATGGTGTTGTTTTGGGAGCAACTAATTCAGTTGGCTCTGATTTCGACTACACCGTCATGGAGGAGTTAATTATGTTAGCACACCAACTAGAGTTGTCGGTTAGTGTCCATCGAGCATTCGATGTGATTGCCGATCGTAAATCTGCACTAAATCAACTTAATGAATGGAAAGTAAAACGAGTATTAACCTCCGGTGGTAAATGGGGAAGCCATTCACAAGCTACTGATAATCAACAATTCTTGTGCGAGTTAATTGCGCTTGCTGGTGATTCGTTGGAGATTGTTGTAGCTGGTGGGGTCAATGTTAATCAGATACAGCAATTAAACACCGCATTTGTTCAAGCAAATGGCCGTTTTTCGTACCACGCCTATTCCAGTGTTTTGTCCCATAGCAGTGAGGTTAACGACGTTATTGACCCACAAAAGGTAAGAGAGCTGGTAGAAGCCGCTACTTAACATGGCTTCGCCAATCAGCTTATGCAATCAACCATTTTCGCGCCATGCGTCAATAATTTCCCAGAGTAGGATGAAGTAACAAAATTATGCTTAAAAAAGTAAATACGCCAGTTCAAGTACAAATGCCATCGGCAGACACAACGACATTGTCGTTAAACGGCCAATGGCAATTTCGCCAAGGTGGTGAGCAAGACTGGCTGCCAGCGCAAGTGCCCGGTTGTAATTTTTCCGACTTGTCCACCAATGGCATAATCAATGACCCTTTCTACCGTGATGAAGAACATAAACTACAGTGGATAGAGCACGAGGATTGGGAATATAAGCGCACGTTTACAGTGGATTCCGTGTCATTACTGCATTGTGAACTGACATTGGTTTTTGAAGGGTTAGATACTTACTGCGATGTCTACCTCAACGGCATTCATATTCTGGCGAGCAAAAACATGTTTGTAGGTCATCGAGTACCTTGTAAGCAATGGATTAGGGCGGGTGACAACGAACTATTGATTCAGTTTCGTTCACCGATTAAAGAAACTATGCCGCAATACTTAGCTAATGGATTTACTTATCCCGCTGAAAATGACAAATCAGAAGAGCGATTGAGCGTTTTTTCACGCAAGGCACCCTACCATTTTGGATGGGATTGGGGACCAAGGTTTGTTACTTCCGGTATTTGGCGCGATATATCATTAGAGTATGTCGACAAAACTCGTATCGCGGACGTACATGTGAGACAGCTGTCAGTATCGACAGCGCAAGCTGAATTGTCATTTGACGTAACTCTCGACAGCTTGTTTCCGGTCGATGGTGTCATTGAATTATCTTGTGACAATGTGGACGGCATCAAGGTTATCTCAAGCCCTGTAGCTATCAATAGCAAAGGTGAGTCCGTTCATTCACTCAACGTCATCATTAAACAACCTAAGCTATGGTGGCCCAATGGTTTAGGTGAGGCATTTCTTCATCAATTTCACATACGCTTTGTTGATAAGTTTGGCGCAATTGAACAACGTACGCTCCCTGTGGGCATACGTACAATCGAAGTGGTTAATGAACAAGATGAACATGGTGAGTCCTTCTATTTAAAAGTGAATGGTGAGCCTACTTTTATGAAAGGGGCGAATTATATCCCGTCCGACAGTTTTCTTTCGCGCGTGTCCAATGAGAAATATCAACGCATATTCACTGATGCTGTAGATGCCAATATGAACATGTTACGTGTTTGGGGTGGTGGTGTTTATGAGAGTGACGAATTTTATCGCTTAGCGGATGAATACGGTATCTTGATTTGGCAGGATTTCATGTTTGCCTGTAGTTTGTATCCAGCAGACGATGCATTCATTGATAATGTACGCCAAGAAGTCGAATACAACGTGAAACGCTTGCGTAACCACGCCTGCTTGGCGCTATGGTGTGGCAATAATGAAACAGAAATGGGCATTGAATTTTGGCACTGGCCGACCACATTTAATTACTCAGATGACCTGTATGATCGTCTTAAACAAGAGTACAACTTGTTATTCAATGATGTGTTGCCCACATTGACTGCCAAATATGATCCTGATCGCTTTTACTTCTCGTCCTCGCCCATAGGATTTTGGGAAAAGCGAGAAGATGATAACCGAGGAGATAATCATTATTGGGGCGTATGGCATGGCGAAGAGCCGTTTGAACAATACAAACACCGCGTGCCGCGTTTCATGAGTGAATATGGTTTTCAATCATTTCCGATGATGTCGTCGGTAAAACGCTACTCAGAACCGGAAGATTGGCACTTAGATTCGAGTGTGATGAAAACGCATCAAAAGCACCCTCGAGGTAATAGCCTGATCGCCCAGTATATGCGCGACGAATTTCCTGCGGCACGAGACTTTGATAGTTTCCTTTATTTAAGTCAGGTACAACAGGCGCTAGGATTAAAAATTGCCTTTGAAGCACATCGCAGTGCTATGCCGTTTTGTATGGGATCGCTCTATTGGCAGTTTAACGATTGTTGGCCTGTCGCTTCATGGTCAAGCATTGATTACTATGGTCACTGGAAAGCCTTGCATTACCAGGCTAAACGTAGCTTTACGCCGGTGTCTGTATTTGTTGATAGGCAAGCCGAACAACTGCAGGTACGTTTAGTATCGGACAAACGGAACGATATCGAATGCCAACTACAACTTAGATTAAGCACACTGTCTGGTGAAGACGTTTGGCAACAAACCTCTGATTTGGTGATTGCAGCAAATAGCAGCAACGAATATGTAACACTAAATTTGGACGAAATTTGTGCAGGCTATGAAGTTAGTGAACTGGTATTCGTTGCACGTTTGTTTTCGTGCCAACAAAGTGGCTCGCAATCAGCTGTATTACTGCATGAGGACTTTCATTATTTTGTGCCTACCAAAGCGCAACAACTACATAAACCTGTTTTTGGCGTCAGTTGCGACTACGCAGACGATTTTGTGATGGTGACATTAGTGAGCGACTGCGTGGCTCGGCAAGTGCATTTATCTTTGAACGAAGTTATTGGCAATGAGCAACAGCTGGCGGCCAATTTTTCAGACAATTTCTTTGACATGTTACCGAAAGAATCAAAAACGGTACGCATACGTATGGAAGGGCTCACCGCAAGGCAACAAGCTTCTTTATTGAGTCATTTGCAGGTAAGGTCATTGGTTGATAGTTTCGAGCGCACGCAAATAGAAGAATAAGAATGAGTTTACAACCCATTGATTTAATAATTATTGCTTCGTATCTCATTGGTACGATTGCTATTGGATTTTACTTGTCTAAACGGGCCAGTAAGAATTTGGATGCCTACTTTCTTGGTGGCAAGCGCATCCCTTGGTGGGTGCTTGGCGTATCTAACGCCTCAGGGATGTTTGATATCACAGGCACGATGTGGCTGGTTTCCATGTGTTTTGTTTATGGGCTAAAAAGCGCCTGGTTACCTTGGATATGGCCGATATTCAATCAAGTCTTCTTAATGATTTACTTATCAGCCTGGCTCAGACGATCCAATGTGATGACTGGCGCCGAATGGCTGCGTAGTCGCTTCGGTACTGGGCGTGGCGCTGAATTGTCGCATATCGCGGTGGTTATTTTTGCTATTGTGAGTGCCATTGGCTTTATCTCCTATGCTTTTAAAGGTATTGGCAAGTTTGCCGTGATCTTCTTCCCATGGGATTTGTCAGCCGACACCTATGCATTAATCATTTTTACGATTACCACGCTTTACGTAGTGAAAGGCGGCATGTTCAGCGTTGTATTCACGGAGTTATTGCAGTTTGTCATTATGACCGTGGCGGCAATTGCAGTTGGGGTTATTGCAATGAACATGGTCTCTAGCGAAGCGCTTAACGCAGCAGTGCCAGAGGGATGGATGTCGATCTCATTTGGTTGGCAGTTGGAGCTCAATTGGCAAGGACTCATTGACTCAGTTAATCAAAAGATTACCGATGATGGTTTTACGCTGTTTGGCTTCTTTTTCATGATGATGCTGTTCAAAGGGGTACTGTCGAGCATGGCGGGCCCTGTGCCGAATTATGATATGCAGCGAATTCTGGCGACCAAAAACCCGAAAGAAGCCGCAAAAATGAGTGGAATTGTTTCACTAGTGATGTTTTTTCCGCGCTATATGATGGTTGCTGGGCTGTCAATTTTGGCCATTGTTTATATGGGGCCTGAAATTCAAGCAAGTCAGCAGCCATTTGATTTTGAACAAATACTACCGTACGCAATCAGTAACTTTATTCCCGTGGGCTTAAGTGGCCTGCTGATTGCTGGCTTATTAGCTGCGTTCATGTCGACCTATGCTGCAACAGTGAATGCAGCTCCTGCTTACATCGTTAACGATATTTATAAGCGTTACTTTCGACCAAATGCCACTGATCAAGAGTACATTCGCATGAGCTATCTGGCGTCTACCTTGTTGGTGGTGTGTGGTGTTGGCTTAGGCTTTGTCATCACTACCATTAACGACGTTATGCAATGGATATTTGGTGCATTGTTTGGCGGTTACGCTGCCGCGAATGTGCTCAAATGGCATTGGTGGCGCTTTAATGCTTATGGTTACTTTTGGGGCATGATGTCTGGCTTGATAGCCTCATTGGCATTGCCGTTGTTGTTTTCAGAGATGCAACCGCTGTTCGCTTTTCCATACTTGCTAGCCGCGGGGCTGTTTGGTTCGATTGCGGGCACGTTATTGACACCGCCAGAAGAAGACGAAGTGTTGATGACATTTTATCGCAACGTACGTCCATGGGGCGTGTGGCAACCAATACATGAAAAAGTGGTCGCTCAAGATCCTGACTTTGTCAGTGGCAATGCTTGTGCGCGTGATTTAACTAACGTCGCGGTTGGCGTTGTGTGGCAACTGTGTTTGGTACTACTACCGATTTATTTGGTGGTAAGAGAATACCATGCAATGGCGATAACGTTTTTTGTACTCGCTGCCACCAGTTATTTCTTAAAGAAAAGTTGGTATGACAAGCTTGAGAATTAAAAGTTTGCCAAAGGCAAACGTGAATAAAGAAGAATAAAGGCAGTTATGAAAAAGATTATCCAGATAAGTCTCGTGGCCAGTTGTATGTTGTTTGGTTGTGGTGGTGACAAGACAACGACAGCATCAGCAACACCGTCGTCGAATTCAGTGAAAGCCGATGTTAATTCGAATGCGAATGCTAACATTGGTAGTGGTGTACTAGATTACGTTGACCCATTCATAGGAACGGGGGGACATGGGCATACCTTTCCCGGTGCCACAGTTCCTTTTGGCATGGTGCAATTAAGTCCTGATAATTTAACCAAAGAGCGCTGGGATTGGACATCAGGTTATCATTACTCTGATGATACGTTAGTGGGATTTAGTCATACTCATTTGTCGGGCACTGGTGTTGGTGATTTACTCGACATTCTGGTGATGCCATTTGTGTCTTCTTACCCTGAAAATACAGAAAATGACATTGGCCGTACCCATGCTAAGTATCAAAAGTCAGATGAACAGGCATCTGCAGGATACTACGCGGTTTATTTACCTAAAGAAGATATTAAGGCTGAATTAACTGCGACTACGCGTGTTGGTGTGCATAAGTATACCTTTGGTGATCAAGGCGTACCTCAATTGCTTGTCGATTTAGGTTTTGCCCAAAATTATGACAAAGCCGTGGATACTTATTTCAAGGTAGAAAATGACACAACATTAGTGGGTCATCGAAAATCGACTGGGTGGGCGAAGAATCAGCCTGTTTACTTTGTGATGCAGTTTAGTCAACCATTTGATTATCAATTGTACCAAGAGCGCAAAGCCATTGCTGGCGCCTCCACGCAAGCTGAAAAAACAGAAGCGGTATTGCGTTTTGAGCGCGCTAGAAATAGCGAATTAACGGTAAAAGTGGGGATTTCGTACGTCAGCATAGAAGGTGCACGAAAAAATTTGGCTGCTGAAGCGGCGCAATCGACATTTGCACAAGTTAGACAAGCAGCTGAAAATCAGTGGCGTAAGCAGCTAAACAAGATTTCGGTGACCAGTGACGATAATCAGTCAAAAACCAAATTTTATACCGCGCTCTATCATTCATTCCTTGCACCGCATGTATTTAGTGATGTAGATGGCGCTTACTTCGGCGCTGATGGTAATGTTCAACATGCCGAAGGCTATACGCGATACACACTGTTCTCATTATGGGATACTTTCCGTGCACTTCACCCATTGCTAACGATCACCAACCCGGAAATGGTGGACGATTTAGTGAAATCCATGATGGCGTTTCATGATGAAGCGGGCATCTTGCCGACATGGGATTTGATGTCAAATGAAACCGACGTGATGATTGGTTATCACGCAGTACCAGTGTTGGTAGATGCATATTTAAAAGGCCTTACCAGCGTTGATCCTAAAAAGTTGTTGGCGGCAAGTAAGAAGTCAGCTATGCAGCAGCGCTTTGGTATCGATTTATTTGCTAAGTATGGCTACATTCCTTCTGAATTAGAAGTCGAAGCGGTGTCGAAAACTTTGGAATACGCCTATGACGATTGGGCTATTGCTCAACTGGCAAAAGCTATTAACAATCAGGCGGATTATCAATATTTCAGTCAGCGTGCACAGTCATTTAAAACGTTATTCGACCTTAGTACTGGTTTCATGCGCGGTAAAGATGCAAGTGGCGACTGGGTGAAAAATTTCAGCCCAACGCATGTTGATCATCGCACCACAGATTACACCGAAGCAAATGCTTGGCAATACACTTGGTTCGTACCACATGACGTTAATGGATTAATTGAGTTATTTGGTTCTCAAACTGCATTTGTGAATAAACTCGATGCGCTTTTCACTGTGAGTTCAAAGATGGAAGGAGACGTGTCGCCAGATATTTCTGGGCTGATCGGCCAATATGCCCATGGTAATGAACCTTGTCACCATATTCCTTACCTATATGCTTTTACAGATCAGGCTTGGAAAGGCGAGGCCCGCATTCGGGAAATACGAGAAATCATGTACCGTGCAGATCCTGACGGGCTTGCGGGCAACGATGATGTTGGACAAATGTCATCTTGGTATATTTTCAGTGCTTTGGGCTTCTATCCTGTTAATCCGGCCAATGGGGAGTTTGTATTTGGTACGCCGCTGTTCGAGCAAGTAATCCTTCAGTTAAACGATAGTAAAACGCTGGAAATCAACGGATTGGGTAACGATGGCGAAAACTACATCAAACAAGTGAAATATAACGATGAAGTTGTTAACCAGCACTATGTTACGTATCAGCAAATCATGGCTGGCGGTAAGCTGACGTTTCAGTTTAAGTAATAAAGAACAGTCTAGGAACAATAATGAATGCTCAATATTACTATGTCGGGATTGATGGCGGTGCGACGAATTGTCGAGCGCGTATCGAGCGACCTGATGGCACTTTGCTAGCGGAAGGATTTGGTGGTAGCGCCAATCCATCTCATGGCAAAGAAACTGTCACTAAATCAATAATGGCGGCAATTGACATGGCGTTGCAGCAAATACCTGAACACGCCATTAGCTACAATTACTTGATTGTTGGTGCTGGGTTGGCGGGACTCCATCTACCAAAATACGTAGCTTTAATGGCGTCGTGGCAACATCCATTTCATCGACTGTTTCTTACTGATGATTTAGTCGTGGCAACGTTAGGTGCGCACAACGGTGGTGATGGAGCAGTTGCCATTGTCGGTACCGGGTTTAGTGCATTGGCGTTGGTGAAAGAGAAGCAAACGCTAATCGGTGGTTGCGGCTTTTTGATGGCGGATCAGTGCAGTGGTTCTTGGATTGGTTATCAGGCCATACAGGCAGTAATGCTAGCAATGGATGGTATAGGCCCTAAGACGTTATTAGCTGAGCACTTACAACCGAAAATTGGTACGTGTGCTATGGACATCGCTGCACGATATCTTGGGGCTAATGCCAGTGAATATGGCCAGTTAGCCTATGATGTTTTTGCTATTGCTGAGCAAGGTGACGAGGTTGCCGAACAAATTTTACGCCATAGTGCACAGTTTATCGAAACCGTTGTGCATCAATTGCGTAAAGCTGAACCACCAAGAATCTCACTCGTTGGCGGTATTGCCGCAAGAATGTCAGATAGGTTGGCTCCTGATATTTGCGCGGTGTTATCACCCGCTTTAAGTACGCCCGAGCAAGGAGCTATTGCATTTGCTCGAGCTAAATATTCAGAATAACAACAAATATAGGGATGACGTTGACATGATCAGCAAACGCAAATTTCTCAAGTTTTCTCTCGCAGGATCATCGCTGTTTGGACTTGCTGGGCTTAAAACACAGGCCAGTGCACCGCGAAACTCAGTCAAAAAAAAGACGGTAGTGAATAAGCCTATCGTAGTATCTACATGGGAACACGGACTCGCTGCGAATCACGCAGCATGGCAAAAACTGGCACAAGGTGAGCGTGCACTTGACGCTGTGGAAGCTGGTGTAAGAGTGCCTGAGGCGGATCCGGCTGTGCGTACGGTTGGTTATGGCGGTTACCCTGATCGTGAAGGTGTGGTGACCTTAGATGCCTGCATCATGGATGAACATCAAAACTGTGGTTCAGTTGCTTGCCTACAAAACATCAAACATCCGATCTCAGTCGCGCGACTGGTTATGGAAAAAACGCCTCATGTGATGTTGGTTGGTGAAGGTGCGTTAAACTTCGCTAAGGAACAAGGCTTTAATGAAGAAAACTTACTTACCGAACAAGCGAGACAGGATTGGTTAGCGTGGAAGAAAGAATCGCAATATCAGCCAGTGATAAATATTGAAAATCACGACACCATTGGCATGTTAGCGCTCGATCGTCAGGGAAATTTGTCTGGTGCATGTACCACCAGTGGCGCGGCGTACAAAATGCATGGTCGTGTAGGTGATTCGCCAATCATAGGTGCTGGACTATACGTTGATAACGAAGTGGGGGCTGCTACTGCAACGGGTATGGGCGAGCTGATGATTAAGACGGTTGGCTGCCATCTTGTGGTAGAAATGATGCGTCAGGGCATGACTCCGACTCAAGCTTGTCAGGCTGCGGTAGAGCGAATTGCACAAAAACTAGGAGACTACAAAGCGTTTCAAGTAGGCTTTTTAGCGTTAAACAAAGCAGGAGAATACGGTTCTTATTGTATTCAGCCGGGCTTTAATTACGCGGTTACTGACCAGCGTGGCAGTTCTCTGCTTGATGCGGCAAGTATATTGTCGTAACGCTATGTGTTCTAAAGGATAAATAAATTGCTAAAGTCAGGCTTACTTGTATCGGTTCTATGGTGTTTGGCTTTTATTACCTATGCCAACACTTCAACAACACTGAGTGTGCATTCTCCGTCAAGAAACATAAATGTTGAGTTCACCTTAGTTGATGGTAGGCCGGCCTATCGGGTACTTTCTGGTGAGAATATCATTCTAGCAACCTCTGCGTTGGGCTTTGAGTTAAAATCACAGAATGCGCTTCGAGATAAATTTACGCTGATAGATCAGTCGCACTCTATCGTTGACGAACAATGGACGCCTGTATGGGGAGAACGTTCGCGCATCGATAATCACTATCGTGAACTAATGGTTCATTTGCAACAAAACGATGAACTTGCACGTCGACTAGACATTGTTTTTCGCGTCTTTGATGATGGGATTGCCTTTCGCTACCAATTTCCTGAGCAGGACAACCTCAAGCAATTCGCCATTACCGCTGAGTTGACCTCATTTGCCTTCACTGATGATCATACTTCGTGGTCAATTCCTGCAGATTACGACAGTTATGAACATTTGTACCACAAAGGTAAGCTATCTGACTTGCAGGCAGCGAATACCCCAATAACACTAAAAAGCAAGCAAGGTCAGTATTTTAGTCTCCATGAAGCTGCGTTGACCAATTATGCTGGCATGGCACTGGTTAAAGCCGAAGAAAGTAGGCTGAGCCTTACAAGTGATCTAGTACCTTGGCCGGATGGTGTAAAAGTAAAAGCAGAAACACCATTCAAAACGCCTTGGCGCACGTTACAAATTGCAGATTCTTTGGCTGAGCTCGTTGAATCGGACATAATTGCTAATTTGAATGAGCCTAGCGCGATTAAGGATACATCGTGGATTAAGCCGATAAAGTACATCGGTATATGGTGGGCGATGCACATGAGAAAGTTCACTTGGCAGGCTGGGCCGAATCACGGTGCGACCACGGAAAACACTAAGCAGTATATCGACTTTGCTAGCCAGCATGGAGTTGACGCGGTATTGGTAGAAGGTTGGAACAAGGGGTGGGAAACTTGGCACACTGGTCACAATGTCCAGGACTTTACTCAAGCATATCCAGATTTTGATCTAAATGAAGTCACCTTATACGGACAAAGTAAGGGAGTAATGCTGATGGGCCATCATGAAACGGGTGGCAATATTCCCCTATATGAAGGGCAGCTAGAGCAGGCATTCAAGCTTTATCATTACTATGGTGTTAAGGCTATTAAAACTGGATATGCGGGAAAAATGTGGCCAGCGGGGCATTTTCATCACGGCCAATTTATGGTGAATCATTATCGAAAGGTGGTAGAGCTGGCGGCAAAATATCATATTATGCTAAATGTGCATGAACCGATTAAAGCAACAGGAATCCGCCGCACGTTTCCAAATATGATGACGCGTGAAGGTGCGCGTGGCATGGAATGGAATGGCTGGAGTGAGGGTAACTCGCCAGAGCATACCACTACTTTGCCATTTACCCGTTTATTAGCCGGGCCATTAGACTATACGCCGGGCATATTCAATATCCAATTCGACCCTCAGCTGCAATATCGTGTTCATAGCACCTTAGCGCGTCAACTTGCTTTGTATGTCACGCTGTATAGTCCGATGCAGATGGCGGCAGATATGATAGAAAATTATCAGCAGCAGGCGGCATTTGAGTTTATCAAACAAGTGCCAGTGAATTGGGATGAAACAAAGTTACTCGCCGGGGAGATTGGCGATTTTGCCGTGTTTGCGCGCCGAAAAGGGCAACAATGGTTTATTGGCAGTACCACCGATGAACATCCAAGACAATTGAGGTTAACGCTCGACTTTTTACAGCCCAACACGCGCTACATTGCAAAAATATATAGTGACGCCAAAAATACAGACTTCAAACACAACCCAACAGCAATTGCGATAACAGAACATGAAGTGAAAAAAGGTGATCAAGTGATTGTCACTATGGCCAGTGCTGGCGGCAATGCAATCCACATTTTCCCAACCGTGGATAATGTGAAACGCAAAACAATTGAAGCGCATAATCAACACGCGGCAGACGCATTAGCCAACTTTATTGCGGGTAATAAGTATGGTGAAATTGAACGAATAACACACCTTGCCGTGGGCAAAAAGGCGAGTTACGGAACACAATTTGATGAACAATATACCGGGGGCGGCCAAAGCGCATTAACAGACGGTATTTTAGGGAGTGCTGATTACTCGTCACTGTGGCAAGGCTATCGCCAACGCGATTTAGATGTGACCATTGACCTTGAAAAAATTACGCGCATCAACACGATTAGCGTCGGTTTTTTACAAAGCATTTTACATTCGATTTTATTACCTACTACTGTCGAGTTTTTGTTATCGAATAATGGTAACGAATTTACAAAGGTCGGCCAGCAAGAATATGTAACCATGGCTGACGTGCCTGACTACCAGCGAAAGCGTTTTCAAGTGGCGGTTGAGCAAAAAAGTGCACGGTTCGTGCGGATTAAAGCGAAGAACATCTCGCAATTGCCAGCATGGCATATCAGACCTGCGCAAGAGGCATTTATTTTTGCTGATGAAATTGTTGTGAAATAGTGTTGGCCACAACAAGCGATTAACTTACCTGTATTCAACCATGTTATTAGCCCATTCTGGTTATGAATGTCAGGCTGAGACGCTAGTATAAAAAAAGGCCCTCCTACCACGCCAACTATGGTAGGAGGGCAAACAGTATCGAGCAATATCTCCCTGGATAAATGCTACATACTGGACCTGCGATTAAAGAAGGATTTTGTTCTAATTATGTGTAATCCCCCTTTAATGTAACCTGTAATATTTTGGTCTCCTTACCAGTTAGCAATCGAGCCAATTGGTGTTGCACACTACGTTGAGATACCGAGTGTAACTGTCGAGTTACCTGCGCTTTAGTGTTAAACCCGGTATTATCATTTAGCCAATCTGCCAGCAAAGGCATAGCGTCGCGATAGAAAGACCTTCGTGGATTAGTAAGGCGTTTATAAATTGCTTCCTTAGCACGTTCAATTTCAAATTGGCTTAGCCTGTCTATGTGTTCAAATGCCAATGCCAACCAGTTGTTTTGCGCTTGCTTTAGTTGTTTCGTTGATTGTTCTGTACTCAATGCAGTAATTGTTAATCCAGAGTGCCCATTAAGCATTTGGTGAACACATAAGACTTGGCATTGTGTTGGTATTATTTCGCTCGTCGAATGCAGTTTTGAATGTTGCAGCAAGCTCTTAATGACTAAATGATTCGCAATGGTGTCGATGCTGGGTTGCTCGATTACAAATGAGATACTGCGACTGCTTTGTTTCTGATGATGTCGTTTAGTTAAAGAACAGTAGTTTGGGAGCACTATTTTAGTCGTTTTCGCTGACGCTTGGGCTTGCTGATCTAATTGCAAATGCTGTTCTATGCTCACGGCCAGTTGTTTAGTGTCTTCTGCAGACATGGAACCAAAGGCAAATACCTCAACCGCAATGCTTTCAACAAAAGTTGTCATGTAATTATGTAGCGCCTGATAATCGATCTCGTCCAACATTACTAAGGCATCAGTGATATTCATGGCTGAAGCGTCTTGTAGTGCAATAGCGTGCAGATAATGTTGTGTTTGGGCTAGCGTAGAGCTATTGGTTATGTTGGCAAAGGAGTATTTAAGCTCTTCAACTGATTGAGCAAAGTCATTCTCGGTAAAAGAGAGTGTTTTGAATAGGTCAACAATTTGCTCTACATAGCGTACATGTTGGTCACTGGCACCTGATAAGGTGATAAACAGCTCATTCTGGTTATTAGTACTCGACAAGGTTGATAAGTTGTCGCGCAGTTGTGCTGTGTTTCTGAGTGGTAAAAGTGACTTTGACCAAATAATGGATACTAGCTTGAGTAATAGCGGGGCATTTTTTCTTTTACTCGCTTGATGACTACGCAACCGCAAACCAATAAATGTTTGTGGCTGTGCAGAATTAGTATTTTTACTGTGCCACGCAATAAGACCGTGTGATTTGTATACCGTCTCAGGACAAGTTGGGGCGTCATAAACGTCGTGAGCTAATGAATCAATGTGCCTGATTGAAATGGTCGAGTTAGATGCATAATCCTTAGCGGTAGCTTCATGTACTTCTAACAGGGGAAGATTCAAGGTGGATTGTTGCGATGCAATCAAACCTAAGTCGGCCTCAGTCAATGGTCTAACAGTAAATGAAGCGTTAGCAAAGTCGACCTCCCTTGTGGTGGGACGGTTGTCATTTATATGCCAGACACGCAAGTTGTCGGTAGTAAATTGTGCCAACAGTGACTGTAAGCTTTCCTGATTTAAGCCTTTAAAGGCTTTGTAAAGTCCAGCGTTTACTATCGAATTATAAGGCGTTGTCGACAGGTGATGTGCTCGATGCCACGGCGTGTTAACGCTGTAGCTTGAATTTTGGTTATCAATGTGTCGGGCAAACCTGCGAGCCAGTGAGTCCGATAAACCTTGTTTTTTAATGATATCAATATAATTAAAAAACGCAGATAGTATATGTTGCTTGTGATCTATTCCTTGCTCCGTCAGGCCAAAAGTAAACGTTGCTGCACCTTCTTGACCATAGAGATTTGGCTCTATGGCAGGCGACATATAGCGAATTAAACCTTGGGTAATAAGCTGTGTTGTTAGCGCATTATTATGTTGAACACTAAAGAGAAACTCTAAATATTCCGGCGACAAAAATTCAATTGATTCTTCTAAAATTTGGATAGGAAATTGCAGCATCAATAACTTTTCATTAGAGCTCGTATCAACGTGAATATTCACCTTTTTATGTTGTGACTGAAAAATGGGCAGGTGAGTGTGGCTGTTTAATCGTTTTCCGCTCGTAATAATAGTGAAATTCTCGGCAACGCTTTCTTGTAGTTCCGACAAAGCGATATTACTGACAATGCCTATTTGCATGTTCGCGGCTACGTAATACTGTTGATGAAAATGTGTTAAGTATTGAATTAATTCTTGTTGGTTCAGTTGGCCAAGAGATTGACTATTGCCCAAATGAAATTGACTGTAAGGATGCGCATGATTAGTGGTCATGGCATTGATGCGATACAGAATAAAGGGGAGTTTATTCTTAGCTAAATGCCACTCATCATTAAATGCGACCTCATCCCGTTGCGACAACAATCGTTTAAGATTAGGTTGGCTAAATTGTTGTGCGAGTACAGGCAAAACATTGGGTATTAGTTCGCTGTCGAACGTAAGGTTAAATGTTGTCTGTAAATACGTGGTTCTCGCTTGAATATGGCCAAAGTTATCTTGAATAAATGATCGCAATGATATTGGTGAATCGTCTTCAATGGCACCATTTACGATGATGTGTTCTAAATAGTGGGCCAACCCTTGAGCGTCTTCTGGATCCGCAAAGCTACCCGCGTTAATGGTTATGCTGATTGTGGTATCAGTAACACGATGATCATGAGTGAACAACACATCTAGCCCATTGTTTAGTTGCATGCGTTCAATTTCATGGTTAATGGGAGTCGTACCATCAGCCGTTTCTTTGTTGTGATAGCTTTCGCTAATATATTCACTATTAAGCGAATTACTGTCTTCTATCAATTGCTCTTTAGTATGAGCGTTTGGCGTACAAGCGGTAATGGTAAAAACTGCACTCATGATTACTAACATCCTCAATGTCATCTTTCTTCCTGAAATAAGTTCAATCGTGAAAAATCCGTCACGAATTTGAGACCACTAGACGTTAGCAAGACAAAAAAACTACAGCAATCGGTTAAACATTACGAAAACCCTGTTTTAATTATTTCTATAGTAAATACAAGTAATTATGTGCCATTGTATTAATGTTGTGAAAATGTTGGGAAGTTTCACAACATTTTTTATAGGGGCTTTTGGCTATTCTCAATTGTGATTTAACAAGACTTGGTTTTGAATTGGCGATTAATTTAGTGCTTTTTTGATTTAATGATAGATGAGTGACAGTGCGTTGAACCAGTAGAGGCTTATATTATTAGAGGATCACAGGAGAGAAATAAAAAACCACGCTCAGCAAAAAATTACCAAGCGTGGTTTTCGTGACCTTTATTTATCGATTAAAGTAGCGGTTTTAAGAAGCGGGCCGTATGTGACAACTTGTGCTCTGCAACCTGTTCTGGCGTTCCCGCAACGAGTATCTCGCCACCACCAGAGCCCCCTTCAGGACCTAAATCAATAATCCAGTCAGCTGTTTTGATAACATCCAAATTGTGTTCAATGACCACTATGGTGTTGCCATGGTCACGTAAACGGTGGATTACATGCATTAACTGCTTGATGTCGTGAAAATGTAAGCCCGTTGTTGGTTCATCTAAAATGTACAGCGTTTTACCTGTATCACGTTTAGATAACTCTTTCGAGAGCTTAACCCGTTGAGCTTCACCACCTGATAAAGTGGTAGCCGATTGACCTAGCTTGATATAACTTAACCCAACATCCATCAGGGTTTTTAATTTACGCTTAACTGCAGGAATCGCAGAGAAGAAGTCATAAGCATCTTCAATGGTCATATCCAATACTTGATGGATATTTTTGCCCTTGTATTTCACTTCCAGTGTTTCACGGTTATAGCGTTCACCTTTACATACATCACATGGCACATAGACATCAGGTAAAAAGTGCATTTCAACTTTGATTACACCGTCACCCTGACAGGCTTCACAGCGCCCACCTTTCACATTGAAACTAAAGCGTCCAGGCTTATATCCCCTTGAACGGGCTTCTTGTGTTCCGGCAAATATCTCACGTACATTAGTAAATATACCCGTATATGTTGCAGGGTTTGAACGCGGGGTACGACCAATAGGGCTTTGGTCAATATCGATGACCTTATCAAGCAGTTCTAAACCAGAAATGCTCTTATATGGCGACGGCTCTTGCGTTGTCGCACCGTTTAATTCGATATGTGCAAGCTTGTATAATGTGTCATTAATCAGCGTAGATTTTCCAGAACCTGAAACACCTGTGACACAGGTCATCAGCCCAACAGGAATGCTCAAATCGACGTCTTTCAAGTTGTTACCACTTGCGCCTTTTAATTCGACAACACGAGATTCGTCGATAGGAGTGCGCACTTTCGGTAGTTCAATTTGTTCTTTGCCGGATAGATATTTTCCTGTAAGTGAGTCTTCACTATTGAGAATGTCATCTAAACCGCCACTGGCAATAACATTGCCCCCATGTATACCAGCACCTGGACCAATATCGATGATGTGATCTGCGGCCTTAATAGCATCTTCGTCATGCTCAACCACAATCACTGTATTGCCAAGATCGCGCAGGTGAACAAGTGTTTTGAGTAAGCGTTCATTGTCGCGTTGATGTAGACCAATCGATGGTTCGTCCAACACATACATTACACCAACCAAGCCAGCGCCAATTTGGCTTGCTAATCGAATACGTTGGGCTTCACCACCCGATAGAGTATCTGCACTGCGTGAAAGATTGAGGTAATTGAGGCCAACATTGACTAAAAAGCCCAATCTGTCGTTGATTTCTTTCAGTATTTTTTCTGCAATTTGGCCTTTCTGCCCGGTTAAATGCAGGGTTTGGAAAAATGCTAAAGCTTCTGCTGTAGATAGCTCCACTACGTGGTGCAGTGGCGTATCGTTGATAAATACATTGCGCGCTTCTATGCGTAAACGACTGCCTGAACAATCGGTACAGTGCTGGCTATTCAGGTATTTAGCCAGTTCTTCACGTACTGCGTTGGATTCTGTTTCACGGTAGCGACGATCCATGTTATTCAAAATACCCTCGAAAGGATGTTTTCTAATGACAATATCGCCGCGATCATTCATGTACTTGAATTCAATTTCTTGCTTGCCGCTACCATATAAAATTGCTGTTCTAGATTTTTCGTCGAGTTGCTCAAACGGCTTATCAACGGCAAAACCGTAGTGGTCAGCAAGCGCTTGTAGCATTTGAAAATAATAGAAATTGCGTTTATCCCAACCACGAATGGCTCCACCAGAAAGGCTCAGTTCAGGATTCGCAATGACGCGATTTGGATCGAAAAACTGTTGATTACCCAAGCCATCACAGGTTTGACAAGCACCCGCAGGATTATTAAATGAAAATAGGCGAGGCTCCAGTTCTTGCATGCTGTAACCACATTGTGGACAGGCAAAATTAGCAGAGAACAACAATTCTTCGCGATCAGGTTCATCCATAAATGCCACCTTGGCCGTGCCAGAGGTAAGCGCTAAGGCAGTTTCGAAAGATTCTGACAGTCGTAACTGAATGTCATCACGAACTTTCAAACGGTCTACAACTACTTCGATGGTATGTTTTTTGTGGAGTTCAAGCGTTGGTGGATCTGACAAGTCGCATACTTCACCATCAATTCTCGCTCGTATATATCCCTGAGCGGCTAAATTGTCGAGTAATTTTACGTGTTCACCCTTACGGTTTTGTAGCACTGGTGCCAGTACCATCACTTTGGTGCCTTCATCCAGTTCTAACACCTTATCAACCATTTGCGAAACTGTTTGCGCCGCGAGAGGTTGTTGATGCTCAGGACAGCGTGGTTCTCCAACACGCGCATATAGTAAACGCAAGTAATCGTAAATCTCGGTAATCGTACCAACCGTTGACCTTGGGTTATGAGAGGTTGACTTTTGCTCTATAGAAATTGCGGGAGATAGGCCTTCGATGTGATCTACATCGGGTTTTTCCATCAATGACAAAAATTGGCGCGCATATGCTGATAGCGACTCAACATAACGACGCTGACCTTCAGCATATAACGTATCAAAGGCTAGTGATGATTTTCCTGAGCCCGATAATCCCGTAATGACAACGAGTTTATCGCGTGGAATGTCTAAACTTATGTTCTTCAGGTTGTGGGTACGAGCACCACGAACTTCTATCTTTCTCATATCAAGTCCATGCGTAAATTGAACCGCGTATTATCGCATAAATTCTCAACAATATTCACCAATTAATCACACCTTTTAGTTATTGCTGAATTGAATTTTTATTTTGCCTCGATTTGAGAGATTTAGTTCGACAAACAGACATGCTAAACTAGCGCGAATTTTGGTACACACACATAGGTCGAACGCCCGTATTATGAGTCATTCAGGTTTAAATAGCATAGAGAAAAAAGCTGCTTTTTCGCTCGCCGCGGTATTTGGTTTGCGCATGCTAGGTCTGTTTATGATTTTACCTGTATTTGCTATTTATGGCGAAGAACTGGTTGGCTACAGTCCTATCTGGATAGGACTGGCAATAGGTGCTTATGGCTTAACGCAGGCGTTGCTGCAAATTCCTATGGGCATGTTGTCAGACAAATTTGGTCGTAAACCAGTAATTTTGAGTGGCTTATTAGTCTTTCTGATTGGCAGTATTGTGGCTGCATTGTCTGATTCTGTTTATGGAGTAGTGCTGGGGCGTGCGTTACAGGGAATGGGGGCGATTGCCAGTGCGGTATTAGCGTTGGCTGCTGATTTAAGTAGAGAAGAGCAACGCCCTAAAGTAATGGCAACGATTGGTATGTTTATTGGCTTGTCATTCACGGCGGCTATGATCTTAGGGCCAATTGTTGCTGAAAGTTATGGCTTATCTGGACTATTTTGGTTAACTGCAGTGCTTACAATATTTGGCATGTTGTTAGTGCAGTTCTTAGTGCCTTATTCTGTTCATAAAGCACCTAAGGGCGATAGTGTCGCATTACCCGAGCAAATTACAAAGCTGATGAAAGACAGTCAGCTAAGCCGACTTAATATTGGTGTTTTCGTTTTACATATGACATTGACGGCCTGTTTTGTAACATTACCCAAACAGTTTGTTGAGGCGGGTTTAGCACTGAATAGTCACTGGAAGCTATACCTACCTGTGCTACTCGGCTCGTTCTTTTTAATGGTACCGTTTATGATTTATGCCATTCGCAAACAGAAAGAAAAACAAATGTTTGCTGGTGCGGTATTACTATTAACTACATCGTTGGCATTGTTATGGCTGTTACCTTCATCTTTGCTAAGTCTCGTTATAATGGTGGGTTTGTTCTTCACTGCGTTCAATTATCTGGAAGCGACTATGCCATCGATTTTGTCGCGTTTAGCACCAGCGGGCGTGAAAGGCAGTGTTATGGGAATTTACTCGAGTAGCCAATTCCTAGGGGCATTTGCTGGAGGGCTAATTGGCGGCGTTATAGCTACAACCTACTCCGAAAATGCTATATTTTTAGTGATGGCTGGCGCTAGCTTGCTATGGCTGGTTGCAGCCCTTGGCATGAAACCATTGAAAAAATCGAAAAGTTACAGTTTATCCACCACAATTAGTTGTGAACAGCAAGCTGAAGAAATCGCTGATCAATTGATCAACATGCCTGGTGTGATAGAAGCAACATTGGTTCACACCGAGGCCGTTGCTTATTTGAAAATAGATGACAAAGTGGCTGATATTTCAGAAATTAAAGCAATCCTTCGTCCTTAAAGAATAGCAACAATCTCGTCAGTAATTCTTTGATTGGCGAGATTGAGCCTAACTTCATCATCAACAGCTTTACCTACCAATGCCGAACCCATAGGTGATTTTGGGGTAATTACCGTAATTTCGTGGCCGTCAATGTTCGTTCGATAACCCGCGCAAGCCGGAGACAAATAAAACCAAGCATTACTTGCTTCATCATTTGCCAGCTGGACAAAAGTGCCGAGCCTGACATGGGTGTGTTCTGTCATTTGTTCGGCGAGTGACTCTAATGCCATTTTCTCTTGCGTCAATGCGGTCACTCTTTGTGATTGACCTTCTGCCAAATAGCCCGCTTCAATGGCCAATGTATCATATTGTGTTTCTGCCACAGATTCGTCATCCGTAGACGCTGTGTGTGCAGATTCCGCAGCTAATAACAAGGCGTCTAATTCTTGCGTAAGATGAGAAATAAGTTCATCTAACAATTGTTCTTTAAGCTCGTTCAAAGGCAGCCTCTCTTATGAAAATAAATGCTGTTCGACAGAATCAATGATTATTCAGCGAAATAGTTTAAATGAGTGGTGTTGTCACCTGATAAACCACATATGAATCAAATGCGTTTTGAAGCTTCTTTTACGCTGTAATTTCATATAACTGGAAGAATTACTAAGTAATAGTCCTAAAATAAGCTTAACTGAAAGTATACATATTGGCGAATTTTGGCCAATAAGAATAATAAATCCTAACCAAAAGTTTACTATCTGACAGGTGTCAAAATAAAGCTTGTGTTTTTCAGTTTGAACTACTATTTTATTAAGCAACTGGTTAGACCAAATATGAAAGAAGTGACATATGACAACGACATCAAAGTATCCAAACCTCCTAGAGCCACTCGATTTAGGTTTCACAACCATACAGAATAGAGTCTTAATGGGTTCAATGCATACAGGGCTTGAAGAAGAAAAAGGGGGCTTTGAAAAGCTGGCTGCGTTTTATGAAGCGCGTGCAAAAGGTGGTGTTGGCCTCATTGTAACCGGTGGCATTAGCCCGAATACGCGAGGGCGATTGGCACCATTTGGCAGTGAAATGAGTCGTTTTTGGCATCCAAACAAGCATCGTATAATTACAGATGCTGTACATAAGTATCCTACCAAAATCTGCTTACAGTTATTGCATGCTGGTCGATATGCCTACCATCCGTTTAATGTTGGTCCAAGTAAGATTAAAGCACCGATCAATCCATTCACGCCAAAAGAAATGTCAGTGCGCCAAATAAAGGGCACGATAAAAGATTTTGCTTACTCTGCAAGTTTGGCTGCTAAAGCTGGCTATGACGGGGTAGAAATAATGGGCTCGGAAGGATATCTCATCAATCAGTTTAGTTGTGCGCGCGTGAATAAGCGTACTGATGAATGGGGGGGATGCATTGAGAATCGCATGCGATTGGCAACCGAGATTATTAAAGCTGTACGTGCCAAAGTCGGCGAGAAGTTTATCATCATTTTCAGGTTGTCGATGTTAGATTTGGTCGAAGGTGGCAATAGCTGGCAAGATGTTGTAACAATGGCAAAGGCCGTAGAACAGGCAGGTGCAACCATTATCAATACAGGTATTGGTTGGCATGAAGCGCGCGTTCCAACAATTGCTACGTCTGTGCCTAGGGCTGCTTTTACTTGGATCACTGAACGAATGAAAAAAGAAGTGTCAGTACCGCTTGTTACTACAAACCGCATTAATACGCCTGAAGTGGCAGAAGATGTACTTGCTAAAGGGCATGCTGACATGGTTTCTATGGCGAGACCATTCCTTGCTGACCCTGAATTTGTGAATAAGGCTGCGGCTAATAAAAGTGACGAAATAAACACATGTATTGGTTGTAATCAGGCATGTTTAGATCACGTATTTAAACAGCTCAGAGCGTCATGTTTGGTTAATCCAATGGCCTGCTATGAAACTGAAATTAAATTCGTGCAATCACCCACCAGAAAGAAAATCGCTGTCGTTGGCTCAGGCCCAGCTGGTATGGCATTTAGTGTGTATGCGTCAGAAAAAGGCCATCAAGTGACGTTGTTTGACAAAGCGAGTGAGATTGGTGGCCAGTTTAATTACGCTAAGCAGGTGCCAGGCAAAGAAGAATTTTACGAAACCTTGAGGTATTTTAATAAACAGTTAGCAAACTGGAATGTTGATATTCAACTTAATAGTGAACAAACGCCTGAGTCACTAATTGAGGCAGGGTTTGACGAAGTAATTCTGGCAACAGGCATCGTGCCGCGTCAGTTAAATATTCCGGGCATTGAACATGAAAAAGTAAAAAGTTACTTAAACGTGTTGCGTGACAAGGAACCTGTTGGTCAGAAAGTGGCTATTATTGGTGCCGGCGGTATTGGTTTTGATGTCGCGTGTTTTCTGGCAGAGGGAGAGTCTTTGGCGACTAATCCTGACAAGTGGCTAAGCAACTGGGGCGTAGATAAGAGCTTTAAACACGACGGAGCATTGCTGCCACAACCCGAACATACCCCAACCGATAGAGAAATTTACCTCTTACAACGTAAAACGACTAAAGTCGGGGCTGGACTAGGTAAAACGACCGGTTGGATTCATCGTTCAACGTTGCAAAAGAACGGCGTCAGCATGATACCGGGCGTTGTTTACAAAGAGATAAATGACGCAGGACTACACATCGAAGTTAATGGTGAATCGCAAGTGTTAGATGTTGATCATGTCATTATTTGTGCGGGACAGGAACCAGAACGTAGTCTATATCAGCAATTACTAGACGCTGATGTGAATGTTCACCTGGTAGGTGGTGCTGATGTTGCGGCTGAATTAGATGCTAAACGAGCCATCAGACAAGCGGCAGAATTGGCGATGAAGATTTAATTCTATTTGGCCATTTGTATTATTGGAGATTGATACAAATGGCAATTTAAAATTGTCATTAAGAGTTTGTCGGGAAAGTGATCACTTCACAAATTTCTTTGTTGCAGAATGACCGTACGAGACATCAATTTGCTTTGTCTTAATTTTCTTGTCAGTGCTCATAGCTGGTCCAATGTTTATTTCAATTGGTAAAAGAGTGGCTTCAAATCAGTATGTGATTCGATGAATTCTATATGTGGTGATACGGATTATCTTGATAAATAACCTCAGTGTGTTGTTTAATGTGCTTTATTCAATATTATCAATGACACTTGACGCTTTAGTAGACACAATTTGAATACGACAGTGTTATTAACTGGAAGTTAAACAGATCCATATATGTTAAAACATACCAATGTCATCGGACTTAATTCCGATGACTTTTCTATTTTGCCTACAGCAAAATCGTTTCATCAGCAGCTTTTAACCAGCATCGCCAATGCCAAACAACGCATCTACATTGTTGCACTGTATTTGCAGGAAGATGAAGCGGGGCAATCGGTATTGCAGGCACTTTTTGACGCCAAAAAACGCAATCCTTCGCTCGATGTGAAAGTGATAGTGGATCATCATCGAGCTATTCGAGGATTAATTGGTGAAAAAGCCCACGGCGGTAATCGCGAGTGGTATCAAAAAATCGCACAAACTTACGAAACGGCAATTGACGTTTTGGGCGTGGCAATAAAACCAAAAGAACTATTTGGCGTGTTGCATTTAAAAGGCATGGTGTTTGATGATGAAGTGCTCTATTCAGGTGCCAGCATCAATAATGTTTATCTTCATGTGAGTGACCGATACCGTTTAGATCGCTATTTCTCACTGCAATCGAAATCGCTAGCAGATAGCATTGTCAACTTCATCAATGCGGCTTTTATCTCAAACGGAACACATACTGATTTATTGGCGCCAGAGTTACCATCAAAAGCAGAGGTGACTAAGCTAAGTAAACGTACTCGTCGTTTGGTGCAAAAGCATCGATATCAGGCGGAAGGCACTGAACTATTGCCACTCGCTGTTACACCTTTGCTGGGGTTAGGGCGCAGAAAAAACTTACTCAACCAGCACATTGTTGAATTGATTCGTTCAAGTCAGTCAACGGTATGTCTTTACACACCATATTTTAATTTGCCTCGCCGACTAACGAAAGAAATTGTAAATGCCATGAAGCGTGGCGTTGCTGTTACGATTGTTGTAGGTGATAAACGTGCGAATGACTTTTTTATCCCTGAGGACAAGCCTTTTAGTTTTATCGGAATTGTGCCTTATATTTATGAGACCATTTTGGCGCGATTTGTGAAACGTTATCAGGCGTTTATTGATAAAGGATTACTTGATATTCGACTTTGGCAGCATGAAAGCAACAGTTTTCATCTTAAAGGAATAAATGTTGATCAACGCCAATATTTGCTAACGGGGAGTAATCTCAATCCCAGAGCATGGTTACTCGATATTGAAAATGGGTTACTGCTGGAAGATAAGCAAGGGTTATTAACACAAGCCTTTGCACAGGAGCATGATGCCATTTGTCAACATACTACGTCATTAAGCCACTTTGATCAGCTTGAGCGCATTGACGATTATCCAGAGCATCCACGTAGACTAATCAAACGCGTAAAAATGGCTAAGGTCGACAGATTGCTAAAACGATTGCTATAGCTTCGGTAATGAATATTGGCTCGTCGCTACTGAGTGATTGTAAAGTTGAGCTTTTCTTTTAAGCGGTATTGTGTTGCATCGTCAAGACCATTGAAATAGGGGGCAAAAAGTATGTCCCTTTGTTCTGACTGCTCAAGTAAGCTGTTTACTTGCATGATAAAGTCTCGGTTTGTTGGCGATAAGTTACAAGCGATAAATGCAGGAATGTCCTCAAACAGTGAAGTGCTCAGTAGTTGACTGTCGAGTTTTCGGGCAACCGCGGCATCAGGTAGTAGTTCTTGTAAAAGGGATGGCCAGATTATGATAGCGTCGATGCGCTTTGCTAAAAACATGTCAACCATTTGCTGGTATCTTAAAGGCTCAAATATCTTAAGTCGCTGATAAAGTTTCGGCGACAAATGACCGGCCAACTTCTTGGCGATTACGCCCTCAGGGATCCCGATAACCAGCTGTGAATTCTGTGTAAGCATATCGGCAAGCTCAATAACATCGTCATAGCGCAGTGTTTTATTTGCACTGTGATGTTGGTATAGTTGCGGCTGTAAAAATTGATACGTGGTGTGCGACTTATAAACCCCTTCATCATCTAATTTAATTGCGTTTAATACACAGGTTGGTTGCGTACTTGCCAGCTTAGATTGTGCCATTCGTCCACTGATTACCGTTGTAGAGAATTGGTAATTTGGCATTAAGGATTTAAGTGTTTGTGTAAACGTTAGTTCAAAACTCGATGTCTCAAGTTCGTTCGTTTTCGGATTATAAACCTTCGGCACAATATGCCAATTGATGGTGTTTGTTAGTGCAGGTGTTTGGATATTTGCCTTGGTCAGTAGCGCGTCATTGGCAAATAGTTGCTTTATTCGCCCTGTTTGTATCATAGTTAAGAATTGTTGATCAAATCGTTGCCTTAATTGATCGCCTTTCGGAGAATCTGGAAAATATAAATATATGGGCTGTCCAGAGACTAGCACATCGACCTGAAACTTATTGTCGTGATTGGCAAGATAGACCTGCTCGCCAGAAAGAACAACGGCATCAACTTTCTTGTTGGTCAATAGTCGCTCAACGCTCATTAAGTTATTAATTGCGATAGGGGTGTTTGGAATACCAACATCTTTGATCCAAGCTTGATTGAGCGGTGATGTGACTTTTAGCGGGATCAAATCCGTTAAATCGCTTATGGTTAAACGTTCTTTATCATAAATCACATAGATTGGATCTGAGCGATCAATATTAAGCGCAGCACGTTGCCATGTTTTGCTAGGGGGACGTTGACCTAAATACAAATAGAAGTGATTTTCATCGCTTGAAAATTTTGAAATGAGGGTGTTTTCGTCAATAGATATGTCATTTTGTTCAGCGAAAATATCAGTAAGTATGCGTTGATATACCTGAATGCGCTCTGTTTCACTTTGTTTAGCCAATGGCGCTATTTTAATAGACAAAGCCGGTGATGCATATGCTATGGGCGTGCATATCAAGAGATAAAATACTAGCAGACAATAAATGACAAATGATTGATTCAAATTATCTCTCGTTAACAACAACAAACGACTGTATTTAAGTTATCATCGGTTGGAAAATGTCGCAACATGCAAATACGAATGCTGCGACGCGATTTCATTATAGGGTTCAACGCTTCAGATTATTCCGCCCGTTTGGCAGCCTCAACTATCTCGCGTACATCTTCGAGCAGCTCTTTAGCGTCGTATATAATGCCATCTTTGACAGTATAGTTAACACCACCGCTGCGAGTCGGACGGTTGTTCGCGTCTAACTTAAAGTGTCCTGTACCATACAGTACTTTGAAATTACGTAATGGATTATCGCCAACAATGACTAAATCGGCTTTTTTACCAACACGAATAGAACCTATCTCGTCAGCAAGTCCTAATGCTTCAGCGCCATTGATGGTGGCAGATTGAATCACTTCTAAGGCGTTAAAACCAGCTTCACGTAGTAATTCGAGTTCACGAATATAACCAAAACCATATATCTTAAAGATGTAGCCTGAATCTGATCCTGTGGTGACACGACCACCATGATTCTTGTAGTCATTCAAAAATGTCATCCACTGCTGGTAGTTTTTCTTCCAGGCAATTTCATCGTCAGTTGTCCAATCAAACCAGTAAGAGCCGTGGGCATATCGATTCGGCTGAAAGAAATTCCACAACGTTGGTAGCGTGTATTCATCATGCCAGTCGGCATTCATTTCACGCATTAAATCACGGCTTGCTTCATATATGGTCATTGTTGGGTTGAGCGTGAAATCGAGCGCGATTAGTTCATCCCTGACTTGTTGCCATTTTTCGCTATCGGGTGTCGCGGCTTGCTGCCATAATCGGCCAGCTTCGCCAAAACGATTTTGCTCGTCGTTATAATTGTAGTCGGGCGAGTAGTTTTGAATGTGTTGGTGTTCAAACAGTGCTTCGGGTAAGCCATACCAATGCTCCATGGTGGTTAATCCAAGGCGAGCAGAGTCGATAACATTCATGTTCGTCACGTCGAGCTGGGCGTGGTGCATCATGCTACGCATGCCTTGCTTGTTAATTTCGTCTAATGCGACTTTCATGATGTCAGGTGTGGCACCAAAAAATTTCACCCCTTTTGCGCCTTGCCTAGCTGCGCGTTTCACCCATTTTTTAGCTTCTTCAGGTGTTGTAATCGGGGCTTTATTACCCATACCAAAACCCAGATATGGGATAATTCTTGGTGCTGCAATCGTGTTTTCGTTACTGCGTTCTACATGATCCATTACCCAGTCTATGCCGTTAAAACTACCGGGCTCTCGTACGGTTGTGATGCCGTGAGCCAGCCATAGTTTAAAAACGTATTCTGCGGGTATATTGTCAGCGCTACCACCAATATGGCCGTGCATATCGATAAATCCGGGTAAAATATATTGGCCTTCTACATCAATTTCGATATCGCCATCACGAGCGACAGGGCGATGATTTGATTTTATTGGCACCCCTGGGTTTCCTACACTGACAATGCGGACGATGCGATCATTTTCAATGACGATATCCATCGGTCCTCTTGCAGGAGCCCCTTCACCATTAACGACAATACCACCACGTAATATCAGGCGTTTGTACGGGCCCTTACCAGTTTTTCTGTCGGGGGCTTTTTCTCCAGGTCCAGCTGTAGCAATAAAACTTAATAAGGTTAAACAGACGAGTAAAAAAGATTTCATGCAAACTCTCTATACTATTTGGGTTGGGTATAAATTTGTTGTGCTGGGTTAAACATGACCCAAGACGTTAATACATATTTGTCGTTCGAACGTGGGATGTTGCCGCGATGGGTATGGGTAAAGCCACAAGGGGCAATAATCATGGTTCCAGCTTTTGGCGCTATCGATTTTTCCTGATAATAGAAGTCTGTTTCGCCACCTTCTTCGACATCATTGAGGTAAATCAAAAATAACAAGCTGCGATGAAGTGCGTCATTATGGCCAAGCTGAGGATATATTTCAGAATGCCAGTATTGGTAATTGCCTTCGTTTTGTTTGTATTTTTGTGCGTTGATAGGTGCTAGGCGATATAAATATCGTAAAAGGTTAAATGCGTTGGGTTTGCCAAGCTCTTCAAAATTGTCAGCGGTAAGCACAACTGGTTCTTGCGTTTCTGGGTGTTGCAATGTGATTGAGATACCACTTATTAATGTGAAAAAGTACTTGCTGACGTATTCAGTCACTTTATCTGTGCAAGCTTGCGTAATCGCCGCTAATTCTTGCTGAAACTCTGGATGTTGATTGAGATAAATATCTTCACTCAGCTTCTTGCTGGCATCTACTCCACCGCCCGTTCGCCCTTGGTTTTTGTGGGGGGAACGCTCAAAATGCGCGATAAATTGCTCACAAAATTCAGGTGAAAGTGCATCAGGGTATATTTCAATGAAATCTGTCATGGTATTGTTGTTATTATGCGAGTGATTAGTTTGAGCATACTATAGTTCGCGCAAGTATAAAAACAACTTGCGGTAATTGGCATTCACCCCAAAATAATAGAGAAGTTATGTGAATTATTTCAGTGAAACATTTTCCCCGCGCTTTAGTGATACTGACGCACTTGGGCATATTAATAATACAATGATCCCTGTTTGGTTTGAGGGGGCACGAGATCCGGTATTCAGGTGGTTCATGCCAGAACTTGACTTGAATGCTTGGCAATTAATTCTGGCGAAAATCGACGTTAGTTTTCATGGGCAAATGTATTATGGCAAATCAATGGAAGTGCGTACTTACATTGGCCGAATAGGTGGTTCCTCATTTGATGTGTATCAAGAACTTTGGCAAGACAATGAAAAGAAAGCGTCCGGCACGGCAGTGATGGTATATTTTGATTATCAAACACAGCAGTCGATGAAAATCCCTGAAGATATTAGACACACAATGGAAAGGTATTTGTTTCAAGCAATGTAAAATCATCGGTGGTGTTGAGTATAACGAAACCCATATAAAAACCAGCTGTCTTATAGGTAATACCAATCCGTATAAGCCTTTAAAACTCGCCCTTTGGGAATGCATGGGCAACATGATAACTGCACAAAATAAGCTTAATGTAGAACAACTATATCTACACTTATTTCGTTTGTTCTAATGTCACCCATGTCATTCTAAGTGGGCAATTCTTTATGCGGATTGGTATAAGTAGTATCATTTAAATTTGATCCGAAACTACCAGAAAATTTGAGACAGTGTTAGAATGATCCTCTTAACCTTTTAACAAGTAAAGCGATGATCGCGCTAAGATGTTCATAATCGCTTTTAAGTCAGTAACTTCGAAGTTACTGCCAAACCAGTAGGAATAAACATGGCCAGTCGTGGTATTAATAAAGTCATTATTGTTGGAAATTTAGGGCAAGATCCGGAAGTTCGTTTTATGCCAAATGGCGGCGCTGTGGCAAACTTTACGGTTGCGACTTCTGAATCATGGAAAGATAAACAAACCGGCGAACAAAAAGAAAAGACAGAATGGCATCGCATTGTAATGTATCAACGTCTTGCTGAAATTGCCGGTGAGTACTTAAAGAAAGGTTCAAAAGTTTATCTAGAAGGTCGTTTGCAAACACGTAAGTGGCAGAACCAACAAGGTGCTGATCAATATACAACTGAAATCATCGTAAATGACATGCAGATGTTAGACTCTCGTACAGGTGCACAGTCAGGTGGCTTCCAAGCGCAAGCGCCTCAGCAATCTCAAGGTGGTTTCCAACAGCAAGCTGCTCAACAACCACAAGGTGGCTTCCAACAGCAAGCACCTCAGCAATCTCAAGGTGGTTTCCAACCGCAAGCAGCTCAACAACCGCAAGGTGGCTTCCAACAGCAAGCACCTCAACAGCCGCAAGGTGGCTTCCAACAGCAAGCTCCTCAACAAGGTGGCTTTCAGCAGCAAAATCAACAGGCTAAAGTAAATCCACAAGAGCCAACGATTGATTTTGATGACGATATTCCGTTCTAAACGTTTACTTTAAAAGTGTAAATATAAATCACTTTTAATCAAAAAATTTATTCAAACCCAGCTAAATGCTGGGTTTTTTATTTTCTGCTCTAAACTGCTAATTTCAGTGGGTTGTTCCCCACATTTTTAGATTGTTCATCTACATTCCAAGTCAAAAGAATTTTCTCATATCTAGCTGGCAATTCTGATCCCTTATCAGCGCAAAATCACCTAAACGTCATAAGGACGTCAGGTATTTTAAATTGGTTTGTATATAGTGATTTTTTGCTTAATCACACTTAATCCATCAATGAAAGAAAATGCAAATCAGTTAATTGTTTGATTTAAAGGAAGGGGAAATTATGAATCGTACTGGTATGTCAGTTTGTCTGCTATGTTCACTCATATCTATGAGTGGTATGAGTTATGGTAACAATAATACTCCAGTCTCTGAGCGTGAGTATTTTGGTGAAAAGCCGCCAGGCTTAATGCCGAAACTTTTTGCTCCTAAAATCGTATCGCCAGAAGGAAGCTTTGAAGGTGGTATGTTCACGCCTGATATGAAGGAGTACTACTTTACAAGGAAAAATGGCAAATATAAAAAGCGTACATTTTTTGTGATTCGCTACGAAAACAATCGCTGGGGTAAGGAATCTGAAACCGACATAAGATGGCCGTTATTTTCTGGCGACGGCAATGTAATGTACCAAGGAAAACGCTATCGGAAACGAACGTCTACAGGCTGGTCTGCACCCAAGAGTCACGGCGATTTCTTAAAAGAGCAAGCACATGGTCTTTCAGTTTCTGCTAATGGTACTTACTTTTTTCCATTCTTTAAAAAGGAAGATAACGGGCGTGGTAACTTGGGTTATTCACGGTTGGAAGATGGAAAATACACACTGCCAGTCAAGTTGAATGATGAGATCAACACGGGGGAATACATCGCGCATCCCTTTATTGCGCCCGATGAATCCTACTTAATTTGGGATGTAGAACGAGAAGACGGACACGGGCAAGCGGATATCTATATTAGTTTTAAACAAAGCGACGGCTCTTGGTCTCGTTCAATCAATATGGGGCCGCAGATTAATACAGAGTATCAGGAAAGCTCTCCTTGGGTATCGTATGATGGAAAATATCTGTTTTTTACCAGAGGAGAGTGGCAAGTAAGAGAAGATGGCAGTCAAAATTACGTAGGTAAAAGATATTGGGTAGATGCTAAGGTAATTGAGAACCTTAAGCCTAAACAGTTAATCACCTATCAATCTCAATAAGTGTGAAGTTGGTAGGTTTTATCTTTTGTGGGTATCCGCAGCCTTTGAATTTCGTATGCTAGAGCTGTAGTGCTCACAGCGGGCTGAAATAGCACATTACGATTTCGGGCGTAATAGATGAAAAACATTTATGCATCCAGTAGGTTAGCGACCACCAAGAAATGGGCTGGCAAAAAACTGCCAGCTCATTTTGAACTACTATGCCGACAACGAAATTTGGCCCGCGTTGGCTATTTGGCTCTGACTCTTTAATGCTTGATAAGTATCAACTGAAATGTTGGTGGGAACACTACCAGTTTTTCGCTGTGAAAAGTGCTCCTGCATTTTTTGAAATTCCTTTTTTAGATCAACGCCTTCATTTGCGGCAATGTCTTTCAGTGCTTGAGGGGCAGTTTCGGCGAATGTTGCCGCATCAAATGTCCCGTTGTGCATTGCTTGCTTCATTTCTCCCATAAACTCACGTACTTCCGTACTGCCACGTACTTGTGAGCCTAAAGTGGCGAGTGAATCCGATATACCTAACTTGCTCGACGTGTTCATTTTGGGGGCAGATGTTAATGGGGTAACGGTGTTTATGTTTGCGCTGGGCTGTTGAATATTCATATGAGCTCCTTTAGTCAAATTGATGTTGTTGTTCAACATCAAGGGATTGTTGCAAAAGAAGCACCGTTGATTGTCAGGGCGTGTAAAAAAGCGTAAGTGTTTGCTGAATATAGAAAACGAAACATTTGTACAATGATTTATGGCGGAACAGACTAAATTTATTTCAAATTTTATGATCAATGCATTTGCATATTTCGCAATTCATTACTAATGATTAAATAGCACCATAATCCTTTCATTATCGTTTTGTACATATACAAGGACAGTTACCATGTTTTGGAATTCGCAAAACAACAAACAGACAGATCATCATCATTTTCTAAAAGCTCAGGTCGAAGCGTTGCATCGTGTGCAAGCGATCATTGAATTTGACCTCGAAGGAAACATTATCACCGCCAATGATAATTTTTTGAGTGCGGTAGGGTATTCATTGAAAGAAATAAAAGGGCAACACCATCGAATGTTTGTTGAGCCTTCGTATGCAAATAGCAGTGAATACAAAGCATTCTGGCAACGACTTGCCAAAGGGACATTTGATAGCGGCGAATACAAGCGCATTGGCAAATCGGGAAATGAAATTTGGATTCAAGCATCTTACAATCCGATTCTTGATGAGAACAATAAGCCGGTGAAGGTTATCAAGTTTGCCACTGACATCACCGCGCAGAAAAAACAAGCAGCTGACTACGAAGGGCAGATTGCTGCAATCAGCAAATCACAAGCGGTGATAGAATTTAATATGGACGGCACGATTATTACCGCCAATGAGAATTTTTTGCAGACAACAGGGTATCGGCTTGAGGAAATACAAAACCAACATCATAGTATGTTTGCCGAGTCTGAATACGCAAAAAGCGGTGAATACAAGGATTTCTGGCAGCGATTGAACAACGGCGAATTTGATGCGGGTGAGTATAAGCGTCTAGGCAAGGGCGGAAAAGAAGTATGGATTCAAGCGTCTTATAATCCGATTTTTGACTCAAGCGGCAAGCCGTTTAAAGTGGTCAAATATGCGACTGATATTACGCAAAGGAAACGTGCAATTGAGGACATAAAGACTGTCATTATTGCGATGACGGAAGGTGATCTAACTCAACGAATTACGCAAGATTATGGTGAAGAATTCAATGTGCTGACGCAAGCGATGAATGCGCTTTTGGAAAAGTTAAGCCAATTGGTTGAGGATATTCGTCAAGCGTCGGGCGCAGTCTTTGGCACATCAACAGAGCTGGCAAAAGGCAATAAAGAGCTCAGTCATCGCACTGAATCACAAGCTTCCAGTCTTGAAGAAACAGCATCAGCAATGGAAGAATTGGCTGCAACGATTCAACAAAATGCAACCAATGCAGTCGATGCGACCAGTTTGTCTAAGAGTGCGATGGAAATCTCAACCTCTGGTGGCAAAGTACTCGCAGAAGCTGTTGATGCGATGGAAGCAATTCAAAAGTCGAGTAAAAAAATATCAGACATTATTAGCGTGATTGATGAAATCGCCTTTCAAACTAACTTACTGGCATTGAATGCGGCTGTTGAAGCAGCGCGCGCGGGTGAGCAAGGTAAAGGCTTTGCCGTTGTTGCTAGCGAGGTGCGTAATCTGGCACAGCGCAGCGCATCAGCAGCAAAAGAGATCAAAGGGCTTATTAATAATAGTGTTGACGCTGTTAATGACGGCAGTGAGTTGGTCAATAATACGGGCACTACCTTTGAAGAAGTGGTGAATTCTGTGACTGAGGTGGTACAGAAAATCACTGAAATTAGTACGGCAAGCCAAGAACAAGCATCGGGCATAAATGAAGTCAGTGCAGCGGTATCACAAATGGACACCATGACTCAGCAAAACGCGGCGCTCGTTGAACGTTCTTCCGCATCTAGTAATGCTATGGAAGAACAAGCCAGGCGTTTACTTGAGCAGATATCATTTTTTACATGCGACAGTTCTGTGAAATCGCGTGATAGTCAGGGCAAAGTGGCGTAGAGCACGGTAACGAGCTATTACCTTTATAGCGGTGTGAAAAAGTATGAAATCTAACATGCATTTTTTATTTGTCGTTCAAAAAAATAGCTGGCACCGTCAATTTCGCTATGAGACGCACGGTTAAAACCATTTTTCTCCAATACGCGAATTGACGCTTTATTTTGTGGTGTGACTCCGCCAATGAGTGAGCCTACATTTCCTTGTTGCTCGCACCATAAGACAAAGCCAGCGAGCAACTCACTTGCATAACCTTTGCCCCACGTCGACGCCTTAAATAGGTACCCTAAATGAATGTTTTTGCGCTCTAATTCTGGCGAGTTAGCGTCATGTAGGAACATCAGACCAATGAACTCATCTGAGTTATGCTCTTTTATCAGTAAAACAGAGCCTTCCTCTATCCGTTCTCGCCACCAGCATTCAGCTTGTTCAACGGTAGTGATATTTTGCCAATTGTCTGGTAACTCTTTGGTGACACTAGGCGTTAACAACTTGAGTAATTGTGTGGCGAAGGTAGGTGTTGTGTCGAGGTTGAAACATTCCTGTTCCACATGTTTAATGCGAAGTCGTTCAGTCGCGAACTGACAATGTGATTGCTGTAACTCAGGATGTTGCATAATCGCCCTCTAATAAAACCTCTGTTAACTATAAGTGTGCAATAATCACAGACGCCTCAAGATCAGATCGCCTATGAAATTCGCAGCTTATTTGTTGGAATCCTTTATCTTGCAGAAGTTGCATAATGTCTTTCGTTGATTTGAGATCGTATGCTTCATTAGCGGTTAACTCTTCAACGTCTCCCATCGGATGCGCTGTCATTTCTTCCCAGATATCATCTATCGAGATAAATCGGCCATTTGGTTTTAGCACACGCTTCACTTCCGCAAAGCTGATATCGATATCTTGCCAATGATGCAGTGTATTTACCGCAACAACGACATCGCAACTTGCGTCTGCCATGGGAATTTTTTCTGCGCTACCGTCAATGAAAGTGGCTTTATTTTGGAGTAATGCTGTTGATGTGAGCTCTTGAGCCAATGTGAGCATGCGAGGGGTTGGATCGATTCCAACGACACTTCCAGAGCTAAGCATGTTAGCAATAGCTCTTACAGCGGCGCCACTGCCACAGCCAATATCAAGAACTGTATCACTTGGTTTTATCTGACAAAGTTGTGGAATCTTTTCATGTAGTGGGAGTTCCCCCCAACGAGATACATAATCGTTTACTGATTCGTCATTCCAAATGTTGTGCTGGTTAGCGAGTTGGTTAGTCATTACGTGCTCCAATTCCGGTTTAAGTAAACAATTCCGGTTTAAGTGAATATGGTTAGATTTCCTAACTATTATTGCTGTTTTAGTTAGGTAGTCAAACTATATTTTTGCCGAGTTAGGTAATGTGATGTTAATTCAGGCAATTTTTTATCGGATAATTGGTACGGTAGACGGTGTTAGTGTGGTATTTTGTTTGGCAATCTAACGAATGCGAAATGAACGATATGGCACTAGAAGATTCTTTGATAAAGCTGCAAAGACTTATTACCAAAACTTGGAATAAACACAACTTTGCCAGCAAAGAACATAGTTTGAGTTACAGTGAGTTTGAATATTTGCAGTGTGTGCATGTTGCCGAAAGCGCAGAATTTGATCCGGGCGCAGTGGAACATGACGACAGTACGCATTTGTCTGCGCTGGCGGCAGAGATGCAAGTGCAGAAATCTTCGGCAAGTTTAATGGTGAACAAACTGGAAAAGCGTGGGTTGATCCAGCGTGTTGCCTGCCAATATGATGCCAGAGCACAGCATATATTGCTTACCGAAAATGGCAGAAAGCTATTCTTGCATACTCAGCAAGCGGTTTATCATGACTTGGCACAAATGTTTAATAGCGTGTTAGCACCAGAAGAATATCGTCAGTTTGAACAGGTGCTGTCTAAAGTAAATGATGCGATGTGATGACACATGCTAGTTAATATTTATCGACATTGCTATACGGCAAACTAAGCTGACAATGCAAAAGAAATAGCGGCTACTCTATGCATTTGGCCGCAAGCTCGTTACCTTACCTTAAAATATCAACCTAAACGTTGCACCACCCTCAGTGTTCGTGTGGTGCGACACTTTTCCATTGTGCGCCAACATGATTTGGCGCGTTAGTGCTAATCCAACCCCTGAACCATCTTTTTTTGTGGTGAAAAATGGTACGAAAATCTGGTCAACAATGTCTGATGCAATGCCAGTACCATTGTCTGTTACTTCAATTACTACATGGCCCCTAGGATTAAGGAATGCAGATAATGAAACCTGTTTGGTGGCTTGATCAGTTACGGCTTGTTCAGCATTTCTAAGCAAGTTTATCAGGACTTGTTCGAGCATATGATGATCGGCGTACACGTCGAGCGAACTAGGCGAAATATGAGTTGTTAGTCTGATACCTTTGCTATGCCACTCTTGAGTGAATACTTGGGTAACGTGTGAAAACAACGATGTAATAGTTAGTGGTTTTCTATTAGGCGTAGGAAGCTTGGTGAGTTGGCGGTAACTGTTCACAAAATGGGTAAGGTTTTCACTCCGTCGGGCAACGGTTTGTACCGCTTCGTGTATGTCGTGCAGATCCTCTCTGATGTCGGTACATGCTTGATTATTAGCATCTTGTGTTTTATCTTGTACGTCTTCTACTAAGTCAACGGTCGTTTTAGCCAATGAGGCAACGGGCGTAATGCTATTCATGATTTCGTGTGTTAGGACACTGACTAACTCCTGCCATGCTTGAATTTGCGTGCTGGCAATTTCACTTTGTACATCTTGCAGGCTGTAAAGCGTTTCACGGTGCGTAGTGCTCATAAACTCAGAACATGATACCAAAAGCCGATGTTCCATTTGATCAAGCGTCAGACTAACAAGGCGCTTCTCTCCAAGTTGTAATGATTGAATCGCTTCCAAAAAATGTGCATCTAAGCTAACTAAGTCGTCGGTTTTGGTTACGCTATGTCTGCCAAAGAGCTGGCGAGCGCTGTTGTTCCACAGCGATACCTTATTATCAGAATAAATACTTATTAGCGGTACAGGCACATGTTCAACAATCGCACTCATGTGTTGTAGCTTTTCTTCGTTTATATTACGTTCATGCTGAATACGTTTAAGTACGTCACTAAACATTTGCCCTAGTTCTTCAAAGCCACTTCCAACGCCTTTGAACTCAAAACGTTGAGAAAAGTCGGCGTGTCGCACAGCGGAAAAAAAGCGTACCAGCTCTTGATTTGTTTTGGTGATAAAGTGTGTGAGTTCAAATAACTGCAAGACAAGTAACAATGCCAAAACAAGCATGGTTGCCTGATAGCCTTCAAACCCTATAATCACTGATAGTGCTGCCAGCGTCATGATTGCCAGCAACGTGCGTATAATCACCAGCAGCGAAAACTTTTTATAAGCCATGTTTTTCCATTCTTCTGTACAGTGCTGCGCGCGTTAATCCTAACTCTTTTGCTGCATGACTAATGTTGTAACGATGCTTCTTTAATGCACGCGCAACGGTAACTTTCTCGATTTGTTCCAAATTCAGATTGTCATCGTCTAAGGGAAATTCTTGCCTTGAATCGCTTGATGTGAATGCGTCAGTTTTTTTTGCTTCGTTTGCTGTTAATGTTGCGGTTGTCGGCGCGATAGGGGGTTCAGTAGGTGCAGCGAGTTGAAAGTCACTGGCACTAAGTTGTGATGACTGACATAAAATTACAGCACGCTCAATGGTATGTTTGAGTTCTCTGATATTACCCGGCCACGTGTATTGCCGAAGGGCACATAACGCGTCATTTGCCAACGCTAATGTAGGTTTGTGATATTTTTTGCAGTAGACGCCAATATAATGGTTAGCGATAGCCTCTATATCGTCCCGCCGCTCGCGCAAGCTAGGTAGATTTATTTCTACTGTGTTTAATCGAAACCGCAAGTCTTGTCTGAAATACTGCTCGTCACATAATTGCGTTATAGCAACATTAGTTGCACTGATAACTCTCACATCGAAGGGAATAGCTTCGTTTTCACCAATCGGTGTAACCTTTCTTTGTTCCAGTACTGTTAACAGCTTTGCTTGCAGGTGCATCGGCAAGTTACCTATTTCATCCAGAAACAGTGTTCCCCCGTCAGCGGCTAACAAGCGCCCCATGCGATCTTTCTGTGCGCCAGTAAATGCTCCTTTCTTATGACCAAATAGCTCACTTTCAAACAGTGATTCCGCTATTGCCCCCAAGTCTACTGACATGAATACCTGATCTGCACGTGTACTACGTTGGTGAATTTCTCTGGCGATCAATTCTTTGCCCGTGCCGTTCTCACCTAAAATCATGACATTGGCATCGGTTGGTGCACAACGTGCTATTAATGAATGGACATGCTCCATCGAAGCAGATTGTCCAATAATTGTTTGGCCTAAACTCTGATTGCTGGCTTGAGCAAGTGCCTGATTTGCTACTCTTAGTTGTTTGGCTTCGTGCCGACTTTGGCTTAACGCGACAGCGGTAGACACCGTTGCAATCATTTTTTCATTTTGCCACGGCTTGGCGATAAAGTCGGTGGCACCCAGTTTCATCGCTTCTACAGCGATATCAAAGCTACCGTGGGCGGTGATCAAAATGACAATGCTACTTGGGTCAATTGCCATAATTTGCTGTAACCAATATAGACCATGTGCTCCTGAACTTTCACCTGGACCAAAGTTCATATCAAGCAATATAACGTCAAACGATTGTTCTTTAATAAACAGTGGAATATGTTCAGGCAAATTACAGGTACTGACGTGAGAGAAGTGACGCTTTAAGAGTAATTTTCCGGCCGTCAGAATGTCTTCGTCGTCGTCAACAATGAGTACCTTACCGTTTTTTTTCATTTAATGGTTATGCAATTCAATTCGAGAAAGTGTTCATTAACGTACATCAAGTGTTCATAAACGTACAGTTAAAAACGACATTTTTTAGTGGTAACGATAATTTTTATCGTTAATTCAATTGGTTACAGGTTGGAATGGTTCTTGTAATCATATTAACTATTCAACAAAGAATACAAAGTAATTCGAAGATGACAAGACCTAATACTGTACTCAATGAAGTGAAAGAAAATCCTAATCCTGCAGTTTCAGGCGCAGGGATGGATAAAAAGATAGATACGCCAGCAAGCGCTTATAAAAAATGGTTAATGATAGTGACGGTGATCGCCGTAATTGGCGCGCTTATTTTCATTATTGCCAGTAAAACAAGCGACAAGGTGTTGGTTGTTGATAATAGTCGCGTTGTTATTTCTGAGGTAACCACAGGAACCTTCGAAGATTTTATTCCTATTCGTGGCCGAGTAACGCCAGCTAAAACGGTCTTTTTAGACGCCATAGAAGGTGGGCGCGTTGAGCGTATATTAATTGAGGATGGTGCCAATCTGAAAGCTGGAGATTTAATTGTCGAGCTGTCTAATGCGTCATTACAACTCAATGTGTTGGGCAATGAAGCACGTGTTGCTGAACAGCTAAACAACATGCGTTCAATTGAATTGAATCTTGAACAAAATCGTCTCGCACACAAACGTAATATCGTTGATATTGAGCATCAGATTAAGCTGCTGACAAGGCAGTTGGCCAGAGAAGAAGCATTGGTTGCAACGGGTGCTGTCCATCAATCGCAATATGAAGATACGCGTGACACGTTACATTGGTATAAGAGCCGCTTGCAACTGACACGAGAGAGTCAGGCCTCAGACGCCAAAATGCAGGAAGAGCAATTGGCTTTTCTAAAAGAAACCAGCGCACGCTTAGAAAGCAATTTAGCCATTTCCAGACAAAATCTTGACAACATGAATGTGCGTGCACCTGTAGCAGGCAAACTGTCTGGCTTCAATGTTGAGGTGGGTCAAAGCATTGCTAGAGGCGAGCGTATTGGACAAATCGATAGCCCTGATGACTACAAATTGACGGCATTTATCGACGAATTTTATCTCGGCCGCGTAGATATTGGCCAGAAAGCGATGTTTGAAGGATACCAACTGCGAATTTCAAAAGTTTACCCGCATGTTCAGAACGGACAATTTGAAGTTGATTTCATCTTTGAAGATCAACAGCCACCAGCTATTCGTCGCGGACAAACCATGCAAGTGAAATTAACGCTGGGCGATGCAAGCAAAGCGACACTCATTCCTAATGGCGCTTTTTACCAAGACACTGGGGGTAAATGGCTATTCGTAGTGACTACCGACGGTACTGAGGCAGTGCGTCGCAATGTTCGACTTGGTCGCAGAAACAGTCAGTTTATTGAAGTCATTGAAGGGCTTGAAGTAGGGGAACGCGTTGTTACTAGCCCTTATGGCAGCTACCAAGACATGCAACGACTTAATTTTAACTAGGGCAACTTGCTCAAAATACTAAACCAAACACAGATTGACGCCAATGCACCAATATCACAGGCATTGAGCACATAAAATATAAGGATTTTAACATGTTAAAACTACACAACTTATCGCGCGTATATCAAACAGGTGATGTTGAAACTACTGCTCTGAACAATGTAAATCTGGAAATAGCAAAAGGAGAATTCGTCGCCATTATGGGGCCATCAGGCTGCGGTAAGTCTACGCTATTGAATACTATAGGCATGCTCGACTCGCCAACGTCGGGGGACTACTTCTTTAACAACGAGAATATTGCGGGTTATAACGAACAGCAGCTTTCTTCAATACGAAAGCATCATATTGGTTTTATTTTCCAAAACTTTAACTTAATTGATGAGTTAACCGTTTTTGAAAATATTGAATTAGCGCTACTTTATCACGGTATTTCTGCCGCCGAGCGCAAAGTGCGCGTTGAACGCGTTATGGATAGGGTGGGAATTGCTCATCGCGCTAAACATATGCCAAGCCAATTGTCAGGTGGTCAGCAGCAACGTGTGGCGGTGGCGCGAGCAGTGGTTGGTGATCAGGCGATGATTCTGGCGGATGAGCCGACAGGTAACTTAGATAGTGCGCACGGTCAGGAAGTCATGGAGATACTACAAGGACTAAACCAAGACGGCACAACTATCGTGATGGTGACTCATAGCCCTGAACATGCTGATTATGCAAGCAGAACAGTTCGGTTGTTTGATGGGCATGTGGTTACCCAAAACGTACGTGCCGCTTAACTTGCGACATAGCTAAAGAAGATGGTGTTTCCGTTAATGAGAGGGGTTTTCCAATGTTTCGCAATTATTTAATCACTGCGTGGCGCAACGTCGTAAAAAATGGCGTGTTTTCAATTATTAATATTTTTGGATTAACTGTTGGCTTGATGAGCTGCATTTTGATCTTGTTATTTGTTCGACAAGAAACTGGCTATGATACCTGGATAAAAGATAGCGACCGTTTAGTGCGACTGCATACCGCTTATACCACGCCTAACCGTGAACCGTTTTTAACCGTGCGCTCAGCTGGGCGTATGATGGAAGCGATAAGAGATTATGCGCAAAATGAAGTGGAATCGGGTGTTCGATTAATTCAATTCGGTATCACAGTTCGTCAAGATGCCAATGTTTTTCCTGAACAGATTTCGATGGTAGACGGGAGTTTTTTTGATGTTTTTCCATTGTCATTCAAGCATGGTTCCATTGCATCATCATTTAATAAACCGATGGATATGGTCATTACTGAATCTATGGCGTTTAAATATTTTGGGCGAACAGACGCGATTGGTGAAACATTAACGGTATGCTGTGTTTCGGGAAACACCGCAACATTGACAGTAACTGGGGTAATCGAAGATTTACCCGATGCGACCCATCTCAACACTGAGCTACTAGTTTACTTACAACCAGCATTGTTTCCCGAAAACGACAACGTGTTGAACACTTGGAATAGCGTCAATGTTTACACCTATTTTAAGATGAGGCCAGATGTTGCAGTTGAACAACTTCAACAGCGAATTAGCTATTGGGCAAACAATGAAAGCCCGTTTGTGCAGATGCTTGCAGATAATGGCGGAAGCGCTTTTGATGGCATGAAAGTCACTGACGTCGTTAACCATCGTATTATGTCTGTGCCTGATCTTCACTTACATGCGAAAGAACATGCCGGTAACTTAGGTGATATGACGCCAATGGGCGATCAGCGAATGATCAATACGTTTATTGTCGTTGCCTGTCTTGTCTTGGTGATTGCCTGCATTAACTTCATGAACCTTTCGACCGCAAAGGCCAGTAAACGTGCTAGAGAAGTAGTGATGCGCAAGGTATTAGGTGCGAGTCGTACGCAAGTGGCCATTCAATTCTTAGGCGAAGCAATCGCGCTAGTATTAATTGCTTTGTTATTCGCATTGGTTGCGGTGGAATTGGTTCTGCCATATTACAGTGAAGTGCTAGGGACAAACCTTACGTTAAATCTGTTTTCGGAACCTACGTTACTGTTCTCTTTAATTGCAATGGCGATGGTTGTTGGTATTGGCGCAGGCATATATCCCGCTTTGTATTTATCGCGTTTTCTGCCAAGTGATATTCTTAAGGCGAGTAAAGGTTCTGAATCGGCGTCATCTGCCAAATTACGTACGCTATTGGTTATCGTGCAATTTGCCACATCTATCGTATTGGTTATTTCAACACTTGTTGTCTACGGGCAAACCGTATTTTCAAACAACATAGATGTTGGTTACCAGAGTGATAATAAACTTGTGTTAAATGTACGACCAGCGAGAGAAAATTTAGCAAGCTTAAAGCAAGAGCTTATGCGAATTCCTGAGGTAACGAACGTTGTATTTTCATCAGAAGCTCCTACACAAGATAATGAAAATAATAATTTCTTTCAGCTAATTGGCGCTGATGAAAATGGTACGGTTGGTCAAGAGGAGCTGCTTAACTATCACCACATGGATTACGGTTTCTTTGAAGCCTACCAAATTAAACCGCTTGCAGGACGATTATTCAGTGAAGCGTTTGGTACAGACGAAATTAGAGACGTTGCCGAAGGCGAAACTGGCAGTGCAAGCGTCATTTTGAATGCATCTGCCGCAAAGAAGTTTGGCTTTAGCGACCCTCAACAAGCGATAGGCAAGACTTTGGCGGCTAATGTAAATGGTATGCAACATCTAACAATAGTTGGTGTGATCCCTGATATCTATTTTCGCTCTGTTAAATTTGGTGTCAGACCGAGTACGTATATGCTTAATCCGCAACGATACAATGTTGCAAGTATTTCGTTTAATACGTCTAATGTTGCCAATTTAATGTCACAGGTTGAATCTGTGTGGAAACAACAAGTGCCAATGGAACCGCTGAATTTACAGTTTTTAAGTGAGATGATGGCGGCGCAATACGAAGAAGAAGTGACTACGGCGAAACTATTCTTAGTATTTTCAGTATTGGCGATTGTCGTCGCGAGCTTAGGATTGTATGGATTATCGGCTTTCACTGTCGAACGTCGCACTAAAGAAATTGGCATTCGCAAGGTGATGGGCGCTGAGGTTAAAGACGTGGTTAGGCTCTTGGTGTGGCAGTTCTCTAAGCCTGTAGCAATGGCTAATGTTATCGCATGGCCAATTGCGACCTACGCGATGCTTAGTTGGCTTGAGCGTTTTCCTTACCGTATCGAAAACTATTGGCTCATTCCAATCTTTGCCATCGTTGGTCTATTCTCATTGCTAGTTGCGTGGCTAACGGTTGGTGGTAATGCAACAGTTGTTGCGAGAAAAAATCCGGTAGTATCACTTCGCTACGAATAATTCATATTCGAAGAATTTACCACTTGGCGATGTTAGTATCGCTAAGTGGTAGAAAACAAAACCTTTTTTCACCTCTTACTTCATCTATTGACTTAATGACTCAGTAGTTTGATTTCGATCAATATTGCCTTCAGCTTTTTGCGGATAATGAACATAAGCAAAATGGTTAGGGGGACAGTAATGAGCACAAATGCAAGTGAGCAAGAAAAAAAACGTGAGCGAAATACTTTTGTATTTCTTACCGTTTTTCTCGCTCCAATCTTATCGGTCATGATTGTCGGGAGCTACGGCTTCATGGTGTGGATTAGTCAAATCATATTTGGCCCACCAACATCGTAGCGCAGAGACAACTATGACAGCGTCAGTAGAAGATCTCGGCAGACGACAGTTTCTTCGTGGAAGACGTACACAGCGAAGTAAATCGCTACGTTTGCCTTGGATCAAAAGTGAAACAATATTTTTAGATCAGTGCAGCCAATGCAAAGATTGCCTTGATGCGTGTGAAACTAAGATTATCAAGCTAGACGATTCGGGCTTTCCAACCATTGATTTTAAAGAAGATGAGTGTACGTTTTGCGGCAAGTGCGAGGAAGTCTGTCGACAACCACTTTTTATTGACTCAGAGCCGCGCCTAGCAAAAAGCATTCGCCCTTGGCCTGCGTTGTTCAATATCAATGATAAGTGTTTTGCCAAGAATCAGGTCTTTTGCCAAAGCTGTCAGGACGTCTGCGAGGTGCAAGCTATCAAATTTAAATATGTTGATAGTGCTATTGCCGAGCCAAATTTAGACCTTTCTGCCTGCAATCAATGCGGTGCATGCGTATCTGTATGTCCTCAACAAGCGATTGCCGCGACCAAAATAGATATTTGAGTAAACTCATGAATGCACTTAATTCCAACCCAAAAATTCAAGAAGCTAGCACCGGTGAATACCATGTTGCCAGCTTTGTAGCTCATGTTGTTCCGGATATGACCGATGAAATGATAGCAGATATTAATGGTATCAAAGGCGCAGAGATTCATGCTGTGTCGGATCAAGGGAAAGTTGTTTTTACGATAGAAGCAGCTAGCCAATCGCAAATCGGTAAATACATCGATCAACTCAAACACCATATCGGCCTATTAAGCCTATCGCCGATATACCACCAATTTCTAATCGAATAATGACAGGTGAGCTTATGACTATTAATCGCCGAGCGTTTATAAAAGCCAATGCGGTAGCTGCCGCAGCAACAGTAGCCGGTGTTTCCATCCCAGCATCAGCATCAAATTTAATCACGAGCAGTGATCTTACAAAACTGAAATGGGACAAAGCACCGTGTCGTTTTTGTGGTACGGGTTGTAGTGTAAACGTAGGGGTAATGGACGGAAAAGTTGTCGCAACACATGGTGATATCAAATCACCTGTTAACCGAGGGCTCAACTGCATAAAAGGTTACTTCTTATCGAAAATCATGTACGGCAAAGACCGCCTGACTACGCCGCTACTGAGAATGAAGAATGGCAAGTTTGACAAGAATGGTGAATTCACGCCAATTTCTTGGGATGCCGCGTTTGATATCATGGCCGAAAAAACCAAAGCTACGTTAAAAGAAAAAGGGCCAGAAGGCATTGGTATGTTTGGTTCTGGGCAATGGACCGTATTTGAAGGATATGCAGCTTCAAAACTGATGAAAGCGGGTTTTCGAACCAATAACATTGATCCAAATGCGCGTCATTGTATGGCATCAGCTGTAGGTGGTTTTATGCGTACCTTCGGTATTGATGAGCCGATGGGGTGCTACGACGATATTGAAGAAACCGATGCGATGGTGCTTTGGGGCTCGAACATGGCAGAGATGCATCCAATTCTTTGGACACGTATTACTGACCGTCGACTTAGCGCGCCGCACGTAAAAGTTGCAGTATTGTCGACGTTTACTCACAGAAGCTGCGACTTGGCTGATAATGCGATGATTTTTACGCCACAAACCGATTTGGCGATATTAAACTTCATTGCCAACTACATCATACAAACCGATCGGGTGAATAAGGATTTCGTTAACAAGCACACGAATTTCAGACTCGGTGTTACTGATATTGGTTATGGCTTAAGGCCTGAGCACCCGCTTGAGCAAAAAGCGAAAAATAACGACAAACGAGCGGGTGGTTCAACACCAATTGATTTCGACGAATACGCCAAATTCGTGAGCACTTATACCGCTGAATATGTGTCAGAGCTGTCAGGTGTGCCAGTTGCTAATTTGAACGCGCTTGCTGAACTCTATGCAGATCCAAAAATCAAAGTCTGTTCATTCTGGACTATGGGCTTTAACCAGCATACGCGCGGCGTTTGGGCAAATAACCTTGTTTACAATATTCACTTGCTAACGGGGAAAATTTCAACACCGGGGAACAGCCCATTCTCACTTACTGGTCAGCCATCAGCTTGTGGTACGGCACGGGAAGTAGGAACCTTCTCTCATCGCTTACCAGCCGACATGGTTGTAAACAATGAAAAACATCGTCAATTGTCTGAAAAACTATGGAAAGTACCTTATGGCACTATCCCGCCAAAACCGGGATATCACGCGGTACTGCAAAACCGTAAGTTAAAAGACGGTGAGCTGAATTTCTATTGGGTGCAATGTAACAACAATATGCAAGCGGCAGCCAATATGAATGAAGAAGGCTACCCAGGGTATCGCAACCCGAAAAACTTTATTGTAGTTTCAGACCCGTACCCAACAGTAACAGCCCAAGCTGCAGATTTGATCCTTCCTACGGCGATGTGGGTAGAAAAAGAAGGGGTGTACGGCAACGCTGAACGACGCACACAAACTTGGTATCAAATGGTAGAAGCGCCAGAAGGTGCTAAATCAGACCTTTGGCAGCTTGTGGAATTCTCTAAACGTTTCAAAATTGAAGAAGTTTGGCCTAAAGAGCTACTTGATAAAAACCCAAGTTATAAAGGCAAAACCATGTATGAGGTGCTATTCAAGAACGGTCAAGTAGATCGCTTTTCATTGAACCAAATACCTGCAGTTAGACTAAACGATGAAGCAAGACACTTTGGTTTCTACATTCAAAAAGGACTTTTTGAAGAGTACGCGAGCTTTGGTCGCGGTAAAGCACATGATTTAGCTGACTATGACCGTTACCACCAAGAGCGCGGTTTAAGATGGCCAGTTGTTGATGGTAAAGAAACACTGTGGCGCTTTAAAGAAGGCTCTGATCCATATGTAGCACCGGGTACTGATTTTCAGTTCTACGGTAAGAAAGACGGTAGAGCGATCATTTTTGCCTTACCGTACGAGCCAGCGGCTGAGTCACCGGACGAAGAATACGATTTATGGCTATCAACAGGACGGGTACTGGAACACTGGCATTCAGGGTCGATGACACAACGTGTACCTGAGCTTTACAAAGCAGTGCCAGATGCCGTGGTCTATATGCATCCTGATGACGCAAAAGCACGCGATATGCGCAGAGGTGATTTAGTGAAGCTAGTATCAAGACGCGGTGAAGTACAAACACGTGTTGAAACGCGGGGTCGTAATAAGCCTCCAAGAGGTTTGGTATTCATGCCTTGGTTTGACGCGAGTCGACTAGTGAACAAAGTGACACTAGATGCAACAGACCCGCTGTCAAAAGAAACTGATTTCAAAAAATGCGCAGTTAAGATCGTAAAAGTGTAGGAGCTGATAATGAATATTTCACTAAAGAAACTCGTTAAATACACTGTTGTTTCATTGACAATGTTAGCGCCAATGACACATGTGATGATCGCTAATGCGGAAGATGTTGCGACTCTGCGCAAAGCGGAACTTGATGTACAGAAAGAGCCTACGCCGTTGCCAAAAGTGCAAAACAAAGACGTTAAGCAGGTACGTAATTATCCGATGCAGCCGCCAGTTATTCCGCATCATATACGTAATTATGAAGTGAACCTAAACTCAAACAAATGTATGTCTTGTCATAGCCGACATCGGACAGGAGAGTCGCAGGCACCGATGGTTAGTGTGACGCACTATATGGATAGAGACGGCAATTTTTTAGCGGAAATTTCACCAAGACGTTACTTTTGTACGCAATGCCACGCAACGCAGTCAGATGTAGCACCATTGGTAGAAAACGACTTTATCGACATGCAAAGCTTGATGAAAGCAAAAATGTCTAACGAAAAATCTGACAAGCATTAGGGGCAGTCTATGAAAAAGATTATTCAAATAGGTTGGCAAACCTTAAGAAAACCCAGTGCATATTTTAGCTTAGGTTTCTTGGTGATTGGTGGATTTGTTGCGGGAATTATTTTCTGGGGTGGCTTCAACACCGCCCTAGAAGTAACGAACACAGAAGAATTCTGTATCGGTTGTCATGAGATGGAAAACAATGTGTATGAAGAATTGAAAACAACCATTCACTTTTCAAATCGCTCTGGAGTTCGTGCAACATGTCCTGATTGCCATGTGCCGCATAACTGGACAGACAAAATAGCGCGAAAAATGCAGGCGTCAAAAGAAGTGTGGGGTAAAATATTTGGCACGATCAATACACGTGACAAGTTCTTGGCCAATCGGAAACGTTTAGCGCACAACGAATGGAATCGGCTTAAAGCGAATGATTCATTAGAATGCCGTAACTGTCACAACTTTGATTACATGGACTTTACGGCACAAAGCAGCCGTGCTTCTCAGCAACATTCTACGTCGTTAGCAAGTGGTGACAAAACGTGTATAGATTGCCATAAAGGCATTGCGCATCAGCTACCAGACATGAAAGGGGTTGAAGGCTGGTAATTATTGCAACACCTTTTGTGTAACCGTCAGTTTATAAACTAAATAGCTCGCAGTTGAATAGGTACATTGTCGCTTCTTGAAGCTACCTTGTACCTATTTTTTCCGTCAATCGTTATAACAATTCAACTACACATCTTTATGCGTTTTGGCTAAGTATTCCAAAAACTCGTGCGCGGGTAGTGGTTTTGACCAGTGATATCCTTGTCCAATTTGACAACCTCGCTTAAGTAGCCACTTGGCTGTTTGTTGATCTTCGATTCCTTCAGCAACATTGTCTATGCCCAAACTTTTACTCAAATTGATGATGGCATTGACGATATGTTGGTCATGCTCATTTGACAGTAGGCCATGGACAAATGAACGGTCAATTTTCAACGTAGAAACGTTAAATTTATTGAGATAGCCCAGATTGGAGTATCCCGTACCAAAATCATCGATGGCAAACGAAACACCTTTGTGTTTCAAATGACGAATTTGCGTCTGAATCCGAGCCAAATCATCAAAAATGATAGACTCGGTTATTTCTAGTTCAAGTGCATTGGCGGGTAGTCGGCTCGCATTGACCGCTTTCATGACCAAATGGGGCAAGTTGCCTCGTCGAAAATCAAGCGCTGATAGATTGACTGCAATTGACATGTGTTTATAGCCTTGTAAATGCCAATGTGCGCAATCTAAACAGGCATTTTCTATTACCCATTTGGTGATTTCAGTAATCTGTCCAGACTCTTCAGCAATGGGGATAAACTTATCCGGTGGAATAAATCCTTTCTCGGGATGAATCCAGCGAATTAATGCCTCTGCTCCAACAACACGTTGAGTGGGTAAGTGTATTTTGGGTTGGTAATAAACAGCTAATTGATCTTGGCTAATCGCTTGTTTGAGTTCGTTGACATAAAAATATCGTTGCTCTTCTAAATCCTTCATATAGGGTTCGTAGTAACACGCATCGTTGACAGCGCTGCGTTTACCATGTTGAAGCGCTAAATGCGCATGTTTAAAAAGCAGTTCGTGGGCATTGCCATCAAAAGGTGCTACAGCGATTCCAATCGCACAATTAACCGCTATGCGATAGTCTTCTACGTCGAATTCTGTGGTCATTGCCTGCAAGATTCGTTCTTTAAAAATGTCGATTTCTCGGGGATATTCAGACTGCTTGATTAGCGCAAATTCATGACCTTGGTGCCGATAGAGAAATTCATGAGCATCTAACATAGATTGCAGCCGTTCGGCTATTGTTAAGAGTAACGTGTTGCCGACAGAATGGCCGAGTGAATTGTTGATTTGTCGCATATTCGTGATATCTAAAATGACCACAGCAATGCGGGTATCTGTAGTATCTATTGTGGTTAGAAATTCAGCCAACTGTTTGGCGCAGACTTTATCGTTGGGTAGATTGGTTAGGTTATCAAACTCGAGTAATTTATTAGCAATATCAAGTTCTTGCTGGTAATAGTTTGCTAGTTGCTTTTGGTGTTTGAAAGACAGTTTAAATCCGCGAATAAAAATAAAGCTAATTGTGGCAAACAACGACAAGATAATGAACAAGTCTATTGCTCTGATCAAATGACTGCTTTCAGATGCCTGATACAGTGGAAATAGATTGGCGTCGTGTGCGAACAGTAGTAAGACTACTTGAACCATAATTGCCGCAAACAGGGGAATGAATAGTAACCGAGAGCCCATAACGTATGCGAGCAAAATGATGCATGGATAGGCATAAAGTGCTGTGTCATATATACCTTGTTGAGACCAGGAAAGGTAGAACACTAAGGTTGATGTACCCCACAGAATAATGCCACTGGCTAGTTGCACGGTATCTTCGTTTACCCAAAAATTGAGTAACAAGAGGCAAACGATGCTTATACTAATTGCCGTTTCAATTGCATCAAATGGTGTGTGTAGTAACTCATTGATGAGTAATAGCACCATTGCGAATGACGAGATCGCAATAGTCAGCTTTACTCGTTGAATATCGGAGGTTAGCGTATCATCGGGATATGGGCGCATAATGGTAACCTTCTTCAAGTCAAATCGCGATAGTACGCAAGAAACTTGTCCGATTTTCGGGACTCCTTCAGGCTATACATGGCAGCATCCGCCGCTTTTATTAACGACGATAACGTGTCTTTTTCTAAGGGGTAGAAGGTCACGCCAATGCTAATTCCTACAGATATTGATTCATTGGCGTCAGCGATAAACAAAGGCTTTTCAATGTGGCTTTTGATATTTTGGCAAATATCGTTAACTAAGTTGTCATTTACGTGGGGTAATACGATGACAAATTCATCCCCGCCCCATCGCGACAATATGTCTGTATTTCTCAAGCTTTTCATTAATTGATTGGCAACATAAACTAGCATTTGATCGCCTACATCATGACCATAAACGTCGTTAATCGGTTTAAATCGGTTCAAATCGAGCAGTAATAATGCAAAACTTGTTTGTTGCTGAATGAGGCTACTGATATGTTTTTCGGCGCCGCGACGATTGAGTAAATTAGTGAGTTTATCGGTATAGGCTTTTTTATTTAATTGTTCGACTTGCTGTCGGCGTAAAGAAATATCATGCAAGGTAATTTGCACATATTCATGGTAGTCATCAGTGACGGTTTCATTATATACAGCATGAACCCACATAGGTTTATCATCAGCGTTATACTTTAGCCGGAATTCCCCTGAGGCAAATTCCCCCATACTGACAGAATCTTCCACCAGATTGTCAATCTGTGCAGAATCTTCGAATAAATCTCTGAGATATTCGCCAAAGTTTTGCTGTAATGGTAAATGCAATCGTGCGAGTAGATTTACAAAAGCCTTATTGTAGAGAATGATGTTGCCATTTGGTTCAGTCAGCACTATCGGAGAGGTTGAATTTTCGAATAATAGTTTGAAATGTTTAGACAGTTTTTCTACCTGTTGGCGTAGGAGTCTTTCATCGACAAACTGCTTTTGGGTTTTCTTCAACAAGCCGTTGATGTCGCCAACGAGCTGACCAATTTCGCTTGATTGATGGAACTTAGGTATTTGCAGCTGATCACTGGTACCGGGTTTTATTTGATGCAGTCGATTGGCAATCGATAAGATTGGTCGTGTCACGACAGCGTAAGCGATAACGATAATTGTCAGTGTGATAATAGTCGCTTGAATAGTAATGGCTAATTGGTTGTCCCAGCTGATTTTTGATGCGCGTTCGCGAATATGAGAAATATTCGGTGTAATGACGAGTGAACCTACCTGTCTATCCCTTTCAAACGGTGAAAATAACGCGAACGTTTGGCTATATTCGGAGAGCTGATGATCAGGTGATGTGGTATTGAGTCTTGCCGTTTGTATAGCAACACTACTGATAATATGGTTACTTGTAAGGCCATTAAGCACTTCCTCTACAAGTTCTTTGTCTTCGAGGTAGGTAGCAATAGAAGCGGTCGTAGATACGGTCTTGTACAACTGCTCGATTTTTACTTTTCCTGCTTCTAATTCGTTCAAATAGGTAATTCGAAAGAATATTTGTGAAACGATAGTACCTACTGCTATAGCGGCAAATAAAACAACTACTGCGAGTCTTAATATCAGTCCACTTCTATTCATTAACTTGATAAACCACCTTTAAATTGTCATCAAGTTTGGCAACCGTGATATAGCCTATCGACAGTGGGGTTGTCGTGAGATATTCGATGACTTCGTCCTGCGTATCTTTCACTTGTGCATTGCGCTTTCTACCTGCGAACTTGAGTCTTGCCCAATACGCATTAACACTTGCTACTGAGCGGCCTATCAGTTGTCGATAGAATCTTTCTTTGAGCGTATGTTGATCGGTGAGTTCAACAGCAAGCGCTTTTTGGCCATTTGGGTAGGCAGCATATTTACCCATGAATATATCGATAACTTCTGATTTTGTTAGAGATTCAACCGGCGTATCTTTGTGCACCACAATGACTAATTGCTCGCTATAGGCTCTAGCTTGAAGCGGTAACATCGCTAGGAACGATAAGGCAATTATCACGATACGCGTCATCATAAGGCAAAACTCAGCGTGTAGATTAAAGTGGTCACGGATTGTGCGGGCGAATCGTTGCCTCTATTTATCCAAAGAGTGTCGCCATCTTCGTCAATATGCGTATAAGTCATTTGAAGTTTACTGGTAATTGTAGGGCTGATGTCCCAACGCCAGCCGAGTGAAATACTTTGTTGACTAGAAGAATAAAAATTAAAGTTACTTTCTATGCCAGAAACAATTTCGGGAAATAACAGCGGATTTACACCTGGTTCATTAAAATGGTATGAGTCGCTGTTCGTTTGGCCAATCACGCCATACCAAGTATTAGCACCTTGTAGATAGGCGGCACTAATGTAGCCATTTGTTAATTCAGCAATTGCATCGGTGTCGGAGTCTGTATGGGTAATTTCAAAGCTTAGTAACCAGTTGTCGAGATACTTTTGTCCACTGAAGGATTGATAGTTAACTTTTTGTCCGTCAAGCGCCAGATCATTAAATATATTTTGTTTATTTGGCCATAAAGCGTCAGGGATCTGAGCAATAGCGCTGACAAAGATACTCTCTGTGGCTTCCTCGCTACCAATGCTTGCTCGGGTGAAGCGCCATTGTAAATTCCAGTCGTTTTTGTCGAATGTCATGGCTACGCCAAGCATCTCTTCTAAGTCAACTGATTGCGTAAAATGCCCTGTTGAAATAGCAGATTCACTGATTCCGGCGAATGCTTTCACATTAAATGTTGCGCCAGAAAACCTGTGGGTATAAGACACGTCACCACCATCGAAATAGGTGTAAGGGATCATTCCGTAAACTTCGTTAGGCACGTTAGCCCATGTGTAGGCAATATTAATGTCACGATAGTCAGAAATTGTAAATAAATCAGGCGCTAATCGTCCTGCTCTAAGTGTCCATTGTGCTGACGGTGAATACCGCAGAAATGCGAGCGAGACATAATCGTCCCAGTCTGCATCCTTTCTGTCGCGAATAACCGCTTGGGTAACAAAGTCAAAGGTGCCTGAAAATCGATGTTCTAGCTGACCACCGAGCAAGCTTAACTGCTTAAAATCGATATCTCCTTTAAAAACACCCTCATCGTAGTTGATATTTCGTCGAAAACCATATTGATCTGAATCAGATGAGACGATACCTAAAGTACCGAATGCGCTCCATGTCGTATCCTCAGCCATAGCTGATGCGTGGGTAAAGATTAAACTCAAACATAGTGCGAACTGTTTCATTTACTGAGTAATTTTTCTTCTATTGATATGAGTAAGCCTAGTATCTGAAAAGCGGTTGATCAAAAAATATCCTGATAAATCGACGTGGCATAAGTGATACCGAAATAGGATTGTAGTGATGCAATTTTGTCAGTGCTGGGCTCATTCATTTAGCCCAGTTGTTGCGAATATGCGACACCCTTGCAAGCAAGTGTGTCATTTTCGACACAGATGCTTATCAATAGAATGTGACGGACTCTTATTTAATTGTTGTATTTCAGTTGTTTATGGTTTTTGTGTGACTGGCACACCATTTGATTACTCATTATTCATTATCGTAAAAACAATGAGTAAAAAATGGATGTACAAAGACAACAACATGCTAAGCCTTTGTGGTTAAAGCATTGGTATGTGCCTGCAATCATCGGTGTGTTGATCCTGGGTTTTTTATTGAAGCAGCAAATGGGAAACGCGTCGTATTTTGTCGATCGTGGTGAACTCGTTACTGCGAAAGTTGTACAGGGTAATTTTAAAGTGAATGTGAGAGCGATGGGTGTACTAAAACCACTTAATATTCGTTGGGTTTCATCGCAAGTTTCAGGACGAGTCGAACAAGTGATGGTTAAGCCAGGTGCAAAGGTAAACGAAGGTGACATACTGATTTATTTATCAAATCCAGAATTGCATCGCGAGCTGGAGCAAGCGCAATGGGAGTTATCTGCCAGCAAAGCTGAAAGTCATGCCGCTTTTGTATCGTTGGAGTCTCAACTCGTAGAGTTAGAAAACTCGGTGATTGCCGCAGAGCTAAATTATCAATCAGCCAAACTGAAATTGGATGCTGAAACTGCATTGATGGAACAAGGTAATGCGACAGTATCTGCGCTTGATTATCAAAAAAGCCAACTAGCGGTTAAACAGCAAATGCAGTCTTGGTTGGCACAGCAACAAAAAGTCAAAAAAATGCATGCAAGTATGAAGGCGACGCAAGAAGCGCAGCAGGCTCGCATTGGCTTGATGGAAAATAACTATCGACGCGTTAAAGCACAAGTTGAAGCGCTTCAGGTTATCGCCACATCGTCGGGTGTTGTGCAGCAAGTATCCTTACAACTTGGCGAACGTGCGCAAGTTGGCGATAGTGTCGCGCTTATTGCTGATCAACATGCATTATTTGCTGAATTACAAGTTGAGGAAGTGCGTGCACGAGATATTTTGTTGGGGCAGTCTGCTGTGGTTGATACGCGTACCAATGAGATTTTGGGTGAAGTGATACGTATCGACCCCGCCGTAAATGCTGGCATGGTACAAGTTGATATCAAATTGATAAGTGAACTACCAAGTGAAGCACGTCCGGAGTTAACCGTGGATGGCCTGATAGAGATCAGCAATATTAGCGATGCGCTTTACGTGAAACGACCTGTTTTTGCGCCAAAAAACAGTGCAGTACCACTATTTTTATTGTCTGCAGATAAACAATTTGCACATAAGTCTATCGTGCAGTTAGGGCAAAGCTCGGTCAATAAAATTCAAATCGTGTCAGGTCTTAATGTTGGCGATGAAATCATTATTTCAGACACCAACGATTGGCAAGAACATGACGACATCATGATTCGTTAGACGTCAAACGAGTCAATAGTACAGACAAAGTTACATTTGCATATTTAAGAATATTTGGAAAGGAACAGGTAATGGCATCTTTAATCAAACTAAGCAATATAAGTAAACGGTTTCTGACCGAGGAAATCGAGACGCATGCACTAAATAATATAAACCTTGAAATTTGCCAAGGAGAGTTTGTATCGCTAAGCGGGCAATCAGGTTGCGGAAAATCCACGCTACTTTCGTTGCTTGGCTTATTGGACACGGCAAGTGAGGGCGAATATATGCTAGCAGGTGAAAATGTATCTGAATTGAGTCGCAATCAGCGTGCTGACATTCGCAGCAAGCAAATAGGCTTTGTTTTCCAATCATTTAATCTCATCTCGGATTTAACTGTTTTTGAAAATGTCATGCTGCCTTTAACTTATCAATCGGGATTAAAGAAGAGTTATGTCGAGCAACAAGTGAGAGCGGTGTTGGAGAAAGTGGAAATGTTACACCGCATCAACCATTACCCGTCGCAACTGTCGGGCGGGCAGCAGCAACGTGTGGCGGTTGCGCGTGCACTCGTTAATAACCCAAGCATTATTTTGGCGGATGAGCCAACAGGAAATCTCGACTCAAAAAATGCAGAATCGGTATTACAGCTCTTTGAACAATTGCATCGAGATGGCGCGACCATATGTATGGTTACGCATGATCCATCGTCAGCGTTGCGTGCAAGTCGCTGTTTGGAAATGTTTGATGGTCAGCTAATTAAAGACAACCAAAATGCCCAAAAGTCTAGCATTGTCTCAGACGTAACAATGGCTGCGGGGTAACGATTATGTCTGCTTTGCTTGATATTCGATATGCGCTACGCATGCTGCTAAAGGCGCCAAAGTTTACGGCCATGACATTATTGGTACTCATTGGAGGACTATCAATAAGTCTGTTTACTTTTTCATTCTTGTATACCACGGTATACAAAGAGTTACCTATTCCTGGGGGGGATACCGCCAAAGCGATTGGGATTATCATTGACGGTAAATATCGTACGTTTTCTGCATACGAATATATGCAAGTTAAAAATGAAATGACGGGCTTTGCAGAGTTTGGGGTATACGATAATCGAGAAGTACGTATATCACACGAAGATGCTGGAAAATCTGTTATTGGTACGCTAGTGCGTAAGGGTTTTTTTGAGTTCACCCGCACAGCCCCTATTTTAGGACGGGTAATAACCGAAGAAGACACTAAAGTTGGTGCGACCCCCGTTGCAGTCATTGGCTACCAGATTTGGCAGAATGATTTTAATGGTGCTGAAGACATACTAAATCGTACGATTGTGCTGGATGGTCAGGTGACTGAAATCGTTGGTGTTATGCCACAAAATTATCGCTTTCCTGACGTAGCGGCAATTTGGTTACCATTATCCGATGACATATTTAACGCTAGCCCACCTGAAAGTGAATCAGTTTATGGATACGTCAGATTACATCCAAATGTCGACCTAAAGTCCGCGGAGCAGGAACTTGGGCAGGCAATCAATCAGGTGTATCAACAAAATGTTGCACTATATAACATGCCTCCCAGAGAGAAATCAGCGAAAATTCAGACCTTCCCAATGGCAAAAACGGGTGGTGATGGAGCCATCATTTTTGCGTTTCTCAATGGTGTGTCATGGATGATCTTACTGTTGGCCTGTATCAACGTGGGCAACTTGTTATTCGCACGATGTTTAGAACGACATAAGGAAACAGCCATTCGCGCAGCGCTCGGTGCAAAAACTACGCGTCTTGTCAGTCAATTGATGTGGGAAGGTATTTTAATTGCAACGTTGGGAGGCCTATTATCGTTGCTGTTGGTAGGAGCCGTGCTTGATTATACCCAGATCGTGTTGCAATCGTGGTTACCCAATGGGGGAGCGTTTTGGTGGCACTATGGCATGGATGTTCCGACCCTACTTATGGGTGTAGGATTTACACTCGTTACTATTACCTTGTCTTCTTTTTTACCTGCATGGCGTGCGGCGCGTCAGGACATTAATGCGACACTTCGTGATGGCACGCGAGGTGCGCAAAGTAAAAAAGCCGGACGATTGTCGAAAATCTTGGTGACAACCCAAATCTTTTTGGTTGCAATATTGATGTTTATCGGCTCAATGTCGGGCTTTATTGCCTACAAATTTATCAATCTTGAATTAGGAGATAATTATCACGATGTGATGACGGCTCGCATACTTATTCCTGAAAAAAAATACCCCGAAGAAGAACAACAGTTGGCGCTATTGGCTTCTATCATCGAACGTATTGAAAGTCATCCTAATGTTGAAGGTGTCGTGACCGGGAACTGGATGGGACCATCAACGGTAACAATTGACGGTGTAGAGTATATGAATGAACTCGATAAACCAGAAATTGATACGATAGGCGTTATTGGTGATATGGCCACCACAGGTGTTCATTTAGTTGCAGGGCGTAGGCTATTACACACGGACAAATTGGGGCATCAATATAATGTGATGATTAGTCAGTCTATGGCTAAACGGTATTGGCCAGGAGAGTCGCCTTTGGGGAAAAGTTTCAAACTTAAAAGAGGCGATGTTGAGAACCAAGTATTCGTTGTTGGTGTTGTCACTGACCGCATGAATCCTTCTTCATTGTTCAGTGCGCTCGACAGTGCTGATGAAGTTTATGTCTCGGGTTTGCAGTATGTGAGTGCTTACCAAGTAATCCAATATCGAATATTGCCTAATACATCTGAGCCCGAGTCGATTTTCTATCGTGCCATGTTTGACACCGATCGCACTATTGAGCTTGTATACCCTGTAGAGCCCGCGATGAAAAATCGTAACATGATGCGCCAAATGATGCGCTTAATGTCTAAAGTGACTTTTGGAACGGGCTTTTTTGCCTTGTTGTTAGCGCTGGTTGGCATTTATGGCTTAACTGCCAATGCTATCGCTCAGCGTACGCATGAAATTGGCATCCGTCGTGCGATTGGTGCTAAAGACTCACATGTTGTTTCGATGTTCCTAAAACATGGTGCTCGCCAATTGACTGTGGGCCTGGGCTTGGCATTGACATTATTTTCGTTGCTTGCCTATGGGTTTCATAGCTTTACTGAAGAAATAGTGCCGGTCTACTTTTATGTGGTCTTGCCACTAGTCGTTGTATTTGGTCTGTCGGTTGTTGTGATGGCAGCAATTTATTTGCCAACGCGAAATGCTGTGCAGATGGAGCCTAGTTCCGCGTTGAGATATGAGTGAACCACGGGCTTTTTGTCTTAGCGGCATGAAGAATAATCTTTGTGCTGCACCTGCGTTATGCTTTGTGGCTTGTTTTACGCGCTGCATTTACATAAAGTGTTGATATTGCAAAAGGACAAAATCTTAAGTGAATAAAACAATCCTCCTTGCTGATGACGATATTAATGTCATTGCGAGCTTGAAATACATATTGGCTGATGAAGGCTTTCAAATAGTTGCTGCGACAACACCCGAAGCCACATTGGCGCAAATCAATAGTCAAACGGTTGATCTAGCGTTAATCGACATGAACTTTCAGCAAGATACTACGTCTGGTGCTGAAGGTGTTGCGCTGGTATCGGCGATCAATGCGATAGATGCTAATTTACCAATTATTGTCATGACGGGTTGGGCGACCATTGATATTGCCGTTGAAGCAATGCAGGCTGGGGCAAGAGATTTTATTCAAAAGCCTTGGCAAAACGAGCGCATCATCAGTGCTATTAAGAATCAACTGGCGCTTGCCAGTTCGAATAAAATGGCGCTGCGGCTTAATCAGCAAAATCAGCTGTTGCTCGGTCAAGAACATCCACGCAATCGAGAGGGAATTATTGCGCGCTCGCCAGTGATGCAATCGCTATTGGCTACGCTGGAAGAGCTTGCAAAAAGCGATATGAGCATCTTGCTAACTGGGGATAACGGCACGGGCAAAAGCATGTTGGCTTCATATGTTCATAAGCACTCACAACGAGCCTCACAATCGTTTGTCCCTGTGAACATGGGGGCAATACCTGAGTCGTTGTTTGAAAGTGAGATGTTTGGTCATGTAAAAGGTGCTTTTACTGATGCCAAAGAAGACAGGATTGGTCGATTCGAAATGGCTGAACAAGGCACCTTGTTTTTGGATGAATTGGCCAATATACCGCTTGCACAACAAGCTAAGTTACTTCGCGTGCTGGAAGAGAAAAAGTTTGAGGCAGTTGGCAGTAGTAAATCGCAATTTGCTGACGTTCGCGTGATTTCTGCGACTAACAGCGATCTTTTACATGAAATTGCCGAAAATCGTTTTCGCCAAGACTTGTATTACAGGCTTAATACGGTCGAGGTGAAAGTACCTGCTTTACGGGAGCGCAAAGATGATATTCAGGCACTTGCTGAACATTTTTTATCGCGATTCAGCCGTAAATACCACAAAGCACTTCCCGTACTAACGCCAGCGGCATTAGATAAAATGTTGCAGTATGATTGGCCTGGCAATATACGAGAGTTAGCGCATATGATGGAAAGGTTGCTCTTTACCTGTAAGTCGTCACAAATAACAGTAGATGATGTGTTTATCGAGCGAAGTAGTGATAGCTCAGTCGCTATTGATGACCCAACGTTGTCGCTAGATGACATCGAAAAACGCGCTATTATCAGTCGATTAGCATTTTATCGAGGCAATGCGACCGAAACTGCCAAGTCACTGGGATTGAGTCGAAGCGGTTATTATCGACGCATAAGCAAATATGGACTGGATTAATGCACTGAAACAGCGAACATCGCGCCAAAGCCGTTCGCGTAGAAAGCAACAAAGCCAATTAATATGGTTAGCAACCATGCCGTGTCTAGTGATTGCGGTATTTGCACTGTCGATAACGCAGCTTTCTGGATACCTTGTCGCTTTTATCACAATCATATTGTGCTTGTTGGTTAGCTATTGTATCGCTGCTCACAATCACGCATCAGATTACCAGATCCGCACACTGTCAAACCTTATTGAATCAATGATTCATGGGGATTACAGCATGCGCGGACGATTGCAAAGTGATCAATCATTTCAGGAGTTGTTGACGCTTGTTAACCATTTGGCAGATACGTTGTCGCAGCACAAATTGGCAGCGAAAGAATCTCGTTTACTGCTTGAACGAATTCTGGAGCAGATGAATGCCATGGTTGTGGCGGTGAACGAACAAGGCCTTATCGTCATGGCAAATGCTTCTGCCAAGAAGCTGATATTAAACAACATCGAAAATCCAATTGGTCAGCCAATTACCTTTACATCGCTTGGCGAACAAATTGTTAATGCGCAATCTGGTATTATAGATATTGACCAGCAACATTTATCGGGTGAGCATTTCTTACTTAAGGAAGAATTCTTAAGTGACGGCGAACGTCACCAACTATTCATAGTCACTAACGCCGAGCGTCTACTGTTGGAGAAGGAGCGCCAAGCGTGGCAAGGCTTACTTAGGGTGCTCAGTCATGAATTGAATAATTCGCTCACCCCAATCGCAGCCATTAGTCAGTCAATGAAGAAAAAGCTCTCGGAGCAAGGAGCTGAGCTATCTACAACATTACTTGACGGTGCCAGCATTATTAATGAACGGGCTAATGCGTTAGGTGAGTTTATTGCCAGTTACAGTCAGTTGACACATTTACCGCAACCTCATAAGAGCGATGTCGAATTGATGTCGCTTATTCAGCAATTGTTTTCATTATTTCCTCAGTGCCAATGTCAGTTATTGTCCGCAAAGGACGTTCATGTGCAAGTTGACAAAAATCAAATAGAACAGGTTTTTATTAACTTAATTAAAAATGCACAAGAGGCGATGACACACTTAAATGACAAGCTTATTGAGGTTCACATAACCTCCGGTGCAGATTGGCATCATGTTGCGATTCGCGATAACGGCAAAGGCATTGCCAATGTTGAAAATATTTTTGTGCCATTTTATACCACTAAGCCACAGGGAAGCGGTATCGGGCTAGTGCTGTGTCGGCAAATCATGTTTAATCACAATGGCTTGCTTAAGATAAGAAACAGGCAAGATGCCGATGGTGTCGAGGCCATCATTTCATTACCAGCTAATTAAAATAATTTGAATTTTCGTTTACCTTTTATCAACAACTCTTCTATTATACGCTTCGCTTGTGACAGCTTAAATCATTCATAAGTAAGCAAAATAAGAATAATAACTAAAGCTACAATTTGTTACACATGCTATATCTTGTTACGTCAATGTTTGTTTTCGATCAATACAATAAGTCGTAAATTAAACAAAGGAAATTAAACATGTATTTATCGAAACGTATCACTTCATTGGGTTTATTAACGTCTGGTTTGCTAGTTGCTGCCATAAATGCGTCGGCTGCAGACATTAGCCATTCACTACGAAACAAAGCTCCAGAACCACACGAAACAGCAAATTATTTTGAACTGGGCGTAGGTGTCGCTGCGGGTGTCGCCCCTTCATTAACAAAAGAAGATGATGATTGGCAAGGCGCTTACTTAGTGATAAACGGTAGCTACACTTGGAAGGATTTTTTCATCGAAAAGTATGGGGAAAGCCGTGATCCTATACTACTTGGTTATAACGCATATACGTCAACTGATTGGTCTGTTGATGTTGTCATAGGCCCTAAGTACGCTGGTTTACCTAGTGACAATCGCTTTGATGGCTTAGATAAGCGTAATTCCAGTACGATGTTTGGTATTCGAACTACAGGTTATATTGGTGATTATACGGTTCAGTTTTCAGCCAAGCAGGATATTAGTGGTAATGATACTGGTTTTGAGGCATCGGCATTAGTTGGTCGTAATTGGCAATACCGCAATTGGAATTTTCACGGCATGGCGGGCATCCAATATCATGATGCCAACTTCAATCAGTATTATTATGGTATTAGTGAGGCCGAAGCTGATCGCACTCAATTTGATTATTACCAACCTAAAGACAGCATATTTGCTACGGTCGAGGCAGGTGTAACTTATCCAATCAGCGAGAATTGGGTATTTCGCGGAACGGCATGGGTAAGAACGGTCGCTGACGAAGTAACCGACAGCCCCTTGTTTCTTAATAAACGTTCAAATGCTCTAGGCCTAAGTACCAGCATTAGTTATGTTTTTTAAAGGAGATAACTAATGTTTAAAGTCAATTACGCTGAGCGTGTGAACAAAGCCAGAAGCATTATGTACTTTATAGTTGCAAGTGTACTTAGTTTATCTTGTACTGCGAGTTATGCTGAAAAGTCGGATTTGCCAGCTATGAAACATAGTACCGCTCTCTATGTTACTCCTGAACGATGTGTTGCGTTACATAAAGGCCAAATGTGTTATTTGGAAGTGGAGTTTGAATGGCAAGCGCCTGAGGTAGGCACTTATTGTTTATACAACAAGACACTAAACCAGAAAATGAACTGCTGGCAATCACAAAAATCAGGGCAATTCTATTTAGATTTTCAAGCGGCTGAAGACCATCAGTTTTCACTGCGCGAAGGGCAGTCAAACGTAGAGCTTGCCGTGGCCAAAATTACCGTTGCATGGGTTTATAAATCAAGCAAGCGCGCGAAATCGAGTTGGAGATTGTTTTGATAGAAGTAGAATCTCGCAAACATATCATGCTAGTTGAAGATGATATGTCATTAGCCGAGTGGTTTAGCGATTATTTGAGTGAACAGGGTTATTTAGTGACGATTGTTAATCGAGGTGACATAGCGATAGAGCTAATTGCCTCGGATAACCCTGACTTAGTTGTTTTGGATATCATGCTACCTGTCAAAGATGGCTTTGATGTATGTAAATCTGTACGAGATTTTTATCAAGGCCCGATTTTGATGATGACCGCGAGAGATCAAGAAACGGATGAAGTGCTGGGCTTAGAGCTCGGCGCTGACGATTACCTAACAAAACCGGTTAAACCTCGTGTTATGTTATCGCGAATCAAAGCACTGTTCAGGCGCGTAAACGTAGACTCTAGTGTAGTTGAACGGGAGAAAAATGTACTTAAGTTCGATAAGTTGGTATTAGATGCCAATGCAAGGACCACGGTATTAAACGCTGAAACGATGCCTATTTCTTCCAATGAATTCGATGTATTGTGGATGCTGGCTTCAGAAGCTGGTAATACTGTAAGCCGAGAGTCGCTTGTTAAACAGTTGCGAGGCTTTGATTACGATGGTTTTGACCGTTCTACAGATATTCTCGTCTCAAGAATTCGTAAGAAGCTTGGCGACAACGTTAAAAATCCATTTCGAATAAAAACGGTATGGGGTAAAGGGTATCTATTTGTTGCAGATGCGTGGCGTTAATGTGTAGGAAATAAAATGAAGAAACTCATTTTTTCATTGATGCTTGTTGTACTTACTGCAACTGTTGGCTTGGGGTGGGGCATCGATAGCTTATTTAAAGAACTGCAAGACCAGCAAGCGTCTTTATCAACATCAGATGAAATAACGCCATACAGAGAGATGGGGCTTTCGCTAGCGAGCGCACTGAACAAAGGTATGGAATTTGGTTCGGTTATTGATCATTGGCCTGACAAAGACAATGGCCTCATGATAAAACTACTCGCGCTTCATGAATTGCCATTACCAGCATCACTTCAACAGTCACTCGATCTAGGAAAACCGCTAATTTTGGAAAGTGAGCAAAGTGTGTCACTGCATTTTCTATTGTCAATGCAATCCAAAATACTCACGCTAACCATACCAAAGACACTTATTACAACTGAGGATGCTTCGCTACAGCTTATACTCACGAGCTTTTTCTATTTCGGTGTGTTGGTTATTGTCCTTATTTGGCTATATCCGTTAATTATCAGGCTAAGACGCTTAGCGACTACCGTAAAGGCATTGGGAGAAGGGCAGCTTGAGCAGCGAATTAAGGTAGAGCGTCGCTCTTATATTTCTGATATAGAAAAAGAATTTAACCGAATGGCGCAACGAATCGCGACGTTAATCGAAGATAATAAGTTGCTGGGTAATGCGGTCTCTCATGACTTACGCACACCGCTGGCGCGATTGCGATTCGGTATTGAAGCTCTACAGGAAACCACCAATCCGGAAAAACAAATCAAATATCAACAACACATAAGCCGTGATATCGATGAAATGGAAAAGCTGGTTGAAGTGTTACTTAATTATGCACGATTAGACCAAGCGATGATTGCCGTTAAAAAGCGAGCAATAAACTTTTCTGCACTTGTTGAACGGTGCGTTCATACGCAAAAAATCGACGACAAGCTGATATCATACGCAGCGGATGAGACTTTTACCGTTGAGGGCGATGAAAACTATCTTCGCATGCTAGTGAACAACCTCGTTACTAATGCGATCCAATACGCAAAAACTAGAATTCTGGTGAGTTTAACAACAGATAAAGAATGGCTAATATTGACTGTAGAAGATGATGGTCTAGGGATCCCAGAGAGTGAACGTGACAAAATTCTCAAGCCTTTCACACGACTTGAAACCAATCAAGACGTGGGTGCTCCTTCAGGATACGGTATGGGATTAGCGATAGTGGCTCGTATTGCGCAGTGGCACCAGGCAACGTTGGATATTTCGTCTTCAACGTCACTTGGTGGTGCAAAATTTACACTATCGTTTAAATCGCTCTCTGAATAATGTCTAAAGTTGCTTGATCAAGGTCTCTGCCTGATCGCGATAAGCAAATTCAACAGGGGAATTGAGCACATCGATTAAGTATTTTTTCGCTGCTTCAGGTCGATTTAGTCGGTACAGGGTGGCAGCTAAGTGATACTTCACGGTTAAATTGCCACTATCCAGCGTATTGGCCTTACGTAACATACGTAGTGCCGCGTCATACTCTTTCATGTGATAATTTACCCAAGCCAAGGTGTCAAGCACCGTTACGTTGTTAGGCGCCAACTGAATTGCGCGCGTTGCTAATGTTAATGCGTCTTCCACATTACCTTGCTCTAGTGTCGCATTTGCTAAATTATTCAACAAAGGTACAGCATTTGGATATTGCTCTAATGCGCCTTCATATAGCTCAATTGCTTGTCGTGGCTTGTTATTTAGCTGATAAATATCAGCCAAAGCGATTAAAGTCGTCAGGTTTCTAGTTGTGCCATGCTGTGTTGTCCATTGCGTTAGCAAATCTTCAGCTTCTTGAATTTGGTTCAACTTTTTGAATGTGCGATAGAGACTATGTAGGGCACTCTCATTTGGCGCTATATCAAACGCTTTTTGATATTGAGATTTAGCTAAGTGATATTCTTGCTCTACAAAGTGCAAGTCTCCCGTTAACATTGCTGTCAGAGCTTGCTTATTCGTGTCTTTGGCAAGTAATTTAATATTATCTTGGGCGCGTTTCGTATCTTTGGCAGCGAGTAATAGCTTGATTAGCATTACTCTGCCCTCAATTAGGTTCTTATCCCAAATTAGTGCCTTTTCTACGGTTGCAATAGCTTCGGCATGGTTGTTCGCCAGTAAGTGACTGTTGGCGAGTAAGAGTAATGCTTTGCCGCGTTGCTTCGCTTGATCGGCGTAGACAGTGAATAGCTCAATCGCTTGCTTATATTGCCTACGTTCAAGATAAACATTGGCCAATAACTTACGAACGTCGTTTGAATTGGTGCGTTTCAGCGTCGACTCCAATACTGATTGGGCTTTACTTAAATCACCTTGTTCGCGATAGTTTTTTGTTAGTAATGTGAGCGCGTCAATGTTGCTGGCATCGATTGACAATGTTTTGGTTAACCAAAGTAGTTCTTTTTCACTATCGCCTTTGAATCGATGGATACGTGCTAATTCGAGCATGATCGCGCTATGATCAGGGTATGAATCTAACAGGTTTGCTAAGTTGCTAATTGCTGTATCTACATTTCCTTGGTTGACGTCTGTTCTGCTTAATGCCACATGACTATCAATGTGAGAGCTGTCTATTGCAATAGCGTGTGTAAATGCATTTTTGGCTAACGCAAATTGCTGAAGTTTGAACAAATTCATGCCATGAAGGTAGTGAAATTGAGCAACGTCACGATGAAAACTAATCAGTGTTTCGGTTGTTGCTAACGCATCTTCAATTTGTCGTAATGCGTTAAAATTATCGTTTAGTAGCAGCAGTAATCTGGGTAATGTCGGGAAATATTCTCCCACTCGTTGTAACGCCACATGTGCGTTCTTATATTGATTGCTCTTGATAAAGCTTTCAGCAAGATCGAGCAAAATATGGTGATTAGTATTGTCTATTTCCAGCGACGCCAAAAAGTGCTTTTGCGCTTCATTGTAGTTACCCAATTGCAAATGGGTCTTACCCAACAAGATTAAGATGTCTTTGTGGTTCGGAAATTCGATTTTTGCACGGGCTAGAATATTCTCGGCAGAGGCGTAGTTTTGCTGAATAAAGTGAATTTGTGCGATCAGTAGAGTCGCTCTAACATCTGTTACTTTAATCGTATATTTTCTCAGGCTTTCGAGTGCCGCACTGTATTGTTGCTTTCTAAATTGTAAATAACCACTTAAGAATAAGTATTGTGGGTTTTCCTCACGAATCTCCTTCGAAATGGTGGTTAATGTCGATAATGTGTTGTCGTATGTTTGTTCAACGAGTTCATTAGAACCTTTTTGACGATCAACGAGCGATTTTAAGAAATTGGTTTGCGGCTCTTTTGGCGCTCTATCAAGTAAGTAATTGATATCTACTTCTGCTGTTTCAACATTATCACTCGATAGTAGTATTTGAGCTCGCGTTAATCGTGCGGCCAACAAATCAGGATTTTTTGAAATGGCTTCATTTAATAGCAATAATGCCTGTTGTGGTTCCTTCGCAACTAAATAGAGCCTAGCACGTAGGATACGTGTGGACTCGGGGATATCATAACTTTCCAGTATCTCATCTAAATACGTTGCTGCCTGTGGGTATTGCTTTCTGGCAATGGCCACTTGGGCTTTACCCAGTCGAGCCAAACTGTGATTGGGAGACGTACTAAGCACTTGGTCAAAGTTTTCGTCGGCAAAAATAAGTTTTCCTAACCCTAGATATGCTTGGCCTCTCAAATAGGCTAATGCTAGTTCTGTTTCCGGCTTTCTGTTGCCTGGCGCCGCTAATGTTATTGCTTTTTCAAACGCCTGTTGATGAAGCAGTGCTTCAACTTGAAAAGGTAGTAACAAATCAAGATCTGCACCTAGCGTTTTAGCATGCTCTAATTCTGCCATTGCTGCTTGACCACTGTTAAAAGCGAGTAGCATCTGAGCGTACAAAATACGACCCGGCAAATGGTTGTTGTCGGCTTTAAATGTGTTTTTTAGGTGAATAACAGCACTTTTAATGTCATCACTTTCGAAGCTGATAAGTGCTTTTTCATAATGCTCGTCAGCACCTGCTTTATCAACGGCTTCTTGTGCTAGTGCCATACTAAAAGTCGCTAAAGTTATAACTAACGAGGTGAGTAGATTTTTGAAAATTGAAGTTAACATACGTCAAAGCCTAAGGGGTGTTTTATCTCGATCACAATAATCAATTGAGGGAAAGTATTCAACTAAACGCGTGTAATTCACTTGGTATAAATAAGCACAGCGTTAGTTATTACTTTACATAGAAAAAAGACACTGTTAGTCAACCTAGCAGTGTCTTTTAATGTGTGAAAAATATCGCGTTATACTTTTTTGTTTCTTACGCGAATTAAGCCAAGTGCAGCTAAACCGAATAGCGCTAATGAACCCGGCTCTGGGATATCAGTTGTTGGCACACAACCTTGAATACAATCATCAGTAATCGTTGTATCATTCAACAGCTTTTTCATTGGTGAAGCATGCGATTCACCCAACGCCAAAAAGCTTGAAATATCTTGGTCAGGGGTAATCCAGTTAGTGAATGTACCAGCAGCGAACTTGAATTCGTAGCCTACATACGTTAACCAACCTGAGTTTTCCACATCTTGTAGCGAGTGCTTAACAGTAAAGCCGTCAAGCTTGGCGTTGTAATCCATTGAACTTGTTGCTTTAAGCACAACATCTTCAATCGCAGTACCAGTTTGTGAATGTACGGTACCTGTTGACTTCTTATAGCCCGCAGTATCGTCATTATATCCGGCTGAACCAAATTCACGACCAGCGATATCCGTTGTGTATTTTTTGTCGTTTGATTGACAGTTATCTGTTGGTCTTGTGATACAAGAAATCAAATCTACCTGCAGCTCGTAAGTGCCGAGGTTAGTGTTAAATACCAATGGGTCGCCTGTGCTATTTCCTAATTTGTCACTTTGCACTAACGTTCTAAAGTCACGCTTACCACTGGCATAGTCTGAAATTGAGCTATGTCCCGACGTTTCGTGATAAATGGTATCTACATAATCTTCAGCCATTTTGAAGAACAGGTATTGTTCACCTGTGCTGTCGTCTTGACCAAAATAAATAGCCCCTTCACCAGTTGAGCCATCGTCAAAGTTAAAGTTTACGGTGTAACCAAGGTCATAGCTTTCGCCATCACACTCAAAACAGCCATCTGCTTTAAAATTATCGGCTGCTGCACTTCCCGCAAAAGCGATGGTGCTGATGGCTAAGATGCGTTTTAAAAACGTTTTGAATCCCATGCAGATTTCCTCTCCCAGTATGGAACTTTTATAATAATCTAGTTGATACTACTTATGCAAAAACCAAGCCGCTTTTCAAGTTGTTGTTATGCTTGGTGTTTTTTAGGTTCGTGCTCGTAGGGCTCTTTTGAGTGTTAAATAAACTGACACTTTATTTTAGCTGCCGATTTTACACTAATGTTCAATGTTTTTAAAACGTTATTGTAGATTTCAAGTAATCATTTAGTTGTACATCGTCAATTAAGGCAAGATCGTCACTTTCCACTATCGCATGTGTTTCATTAGCTTCTATTACGGTCAACTTTGATGATGTTTTCGGGACTAGCAAACGATTTATATGTCCAGTATTGCTGTATATTTGTTGTTGAAGAATAACTTCAAAAGTATCACCAATATTAACACCATGGTGCTGTCCCATATTGATCATGAGCTGGTTACCTCTCTTGTGAATGATTTGTGCTAGCACTGATTGGCAGCGAAGTTGGTTAGTAATGTCCGTAACGGCACTATTAATGGTATTTAATACTGAACGGCCAAAGTCACCACGCCAAAATAAGCTGTTATTTGTATCGACTTGGTGGTTTATGGGGTATTGCCAATTTGCTTCACTGTGATAACGCTTGTCGAACACTATTTTATTGCTAATTGCATCGATCAGATAAACTTGCAGTGTAAAATTTCGACGTGTTGTTACTTCGTCGATAAGCAAGTTATCTTTAAATTGCTCAAACAAGCTGATGTCACGTATATTGCCAAGCAATACAAATTGCTTTTGATGTTGGTTTGCTATGTATCTGGCATTTTCTAGTAGCGTAGTGCGCCATGCGATGGCAGATTGATTATTTGGCGTGATAACGGCATCGAGTAACTGGGGAGCAACTAATGTTGGGTGCGCGGTTAATTGGTTTTTTAGGCGCGTGACAACATGGTGATCGAAATCAAAAATGGCACCAGTTCTGGCTTGTAACGGTTTAACTAAGGGAAACTGGGTAATTAACAACGATTTGGCATAGCGTGATTGCTGACAATCGTTGAGCGTTTTGAAGTCGACATTGACCACAACTGCCAATACGCCATCTATTATAGTTTCACTGATAATGTCGACTCGGCGGATGTGACCTTCGCTTTGTAAAACAGTCTTGCTGCTAAGTAACAAGCCATCGAGTGCAATGTCTTCTGCTCGAATGTAGCTTGAACTTTTCAAAGCCGCATTGGCAATGGCGTTTTTTATTGTTTGGGCACGAACTTCGTCAAAGTTCATGTCGCTTATAGGTTGTTGGGCATTGCCTTTGTACCAAGCTGCATGCAGGGAAGTACATATTAGCAGTGAAAATGGCAATAGGAATTGGCAAATTCTAACACGCATAGTTCTACTCCAGTAAACTAAAAAGTCGACCAATGAACGACTCTTGCTGATTGTCTTGTTGTTTTCCTGTGCCGCTATATTCGATACGCGCATTTCCTATTTTTACTGAGTTGATACTGTTGTCTTTTTCGATATCGCTTATACGTACTTCACCTGAGAATCGAATGTATTCTTCCCCTGTGTTTAATGTGAGCCATTTTTCACCCGCGATGAGCAAATTCCCATTTGGCATGATGTCAACGACATAGACGGTAATATCACCTTTAAGTGAGTTCTTTTGCTTGGTTTGTGCTGAACTGTCAAAGTCATTTGCTTGTTCGTAATCTGCGCTTAAATCATTACCGGCTATCTTAATCGGGCCTGCATTTAAGGTGACTGGTTGAAGTTCAAAAACCCCTTTTTTGTCGGTGCTAAATTTTAGTGATTTATCGGCTGATGTTTTTTCATCGAGTCGAACTAGAATCATGTCGCCGACACCATAAAGGTTGGTTGGCTGATATAGCCCTATGGCGCGCTCTGGTCTGAATAGCGAACCGGAAGGAACTTGCATTGGCTCAAGGGGATATGATCTTACTGGGCGGTATTTTGGATCTCCTGGTGTCACCGGTAGATTTGATGGTGAGAGGATCCTTTGGCTGACTTTGGGATTTGTTGGACTGTCAGTGATCACTTGCTCGTCAAGCGCTGGCTGTGAACTACAGCCGCTAATCAATATTACTAAAAAATAGTTGAACAGCATAAATTTTTTCATCATCGTGTACCTGTTGAACGGTATTAATTGCTTGATTATTGTTATATCTCAACGAGAAATTTTTGCTGTCTAGTTTTGTCATACAGGCTTAAGAAAGCGTAAGAATTGTAAAGAACAGGTAAAAAAGGTCGACGCAACAGGGAGCATGTCCGACATTTTACAGGCCTGAGACTAGCGAGCAAAACGTGATGAATATTGTCCCTTTTAATGATGAGATTGCACCCTACTTAATGAATGGCGAAGTGACTGAGCAAGTTTTTGCAAAGCCTGAGCTATCTAATAAAACAGCAGAACGAAGTAACGGTGCGGGTCGATTTGCTGATGAGTTAATGAGTTTATTGGTTACGCATCAACGTGATGCAGGTGCGACAACTACGCTGCTCGAGCAGTCACAAAGTTTGATACAGCATAACATACTCGGGTTTTTCTCAGGCACAGGGTTCGAGCAGCAACCAATGCCCAACAGTGATCAACAAGAAAGTTTTTTACAACGGCTACAATCTAGTCTCCAGTCAAGCAGCCAAGCACCATACATTACCGTGCCGCAAGTAGATGTGGCCATGGCTAGTGAAAATCGATTCCCACCAACTAATGGTTCTGAAGCTTCCTATGGAGATCGTGTTATCAGTGCCTTGTTTGGCAATAACGGGATTGATTTAACGGATGGATTTGATGCGGTAAACGTTCTGCATCATATACCGTTTGTGTCGACCGTTTATCAGAGTATCAGTGATGCTGATATTAGCACGGCATCTAAACTCGCGGGTGGGCTGCTCTATGGAGGGCCGACAGGCTTGGCATTTTCAGCGCTTGATCTGGCTATTGAAAATATTTCGGGTGTTACTATTGGGGAGAACATTCTCGATTTTAATTATAAAAAAGCGTGGCAGTCTTTGGCCAGTGGATTGATTGAGGTGTTCCGCACTAATTCGACGCCAATGGCAGCAATGACAAATGCTGCTAATATTGACCAAGAGTTTGCGACAACTGCATTTTCTCTTGCACGGCAGTTGTCACGCTAGTTATCGGTGTTAAGCAGTTTCTCTCAAAAAGATATAACCTGCGCCTCTTATGGTTTTAATTTTACTTGGTTGTTCCGCTACCGAGAGCTTCTTGCGTATATTGCTAATATGCATATCAATGCTTCGGTCATAGTAAGAAATTTTCCTGCCGAGTACAGATTCACCGATTTGATCTTTGGCAATAACTTTTCCTGCATTCGCCATTAAGTAATACAGCACCTGAAATTCTGAACCCGTTAAGTCCAACAGACTACCATTACAATGCACTTGTCTTGTTGTTAAGCTAAGTTCCACTTCATTGATATGCAGTATGTTTTGGTGGCGATTGTTGTCAATGTGGCGAACTCTTCGCATCATGGCGTTAATGCGTGCTACAAGTTCGCGGTTATTTAGCGGTTTAGCCAGATAGTCATCTGCTCCTATCTCTAACGCATAGATCCGATCAAAATGGTCATCTCTGGAGCTAATGATCATAACCGGTGTGCGATTGGTTGGTCGTAGCTGCTTTAGTAGTTCAAAGCCGTTCATTTCCGGCAGCACAACATCTAGGAGAATCAAATCAAAGCTATGTTCTAGTGCTTGTTGCAAGCCACAGATGCCATCAAAGCAGCTGGTGACCTCAAAACCTTCTTGTTGCAACAGGGTGTTAAGCGTTGTTGTTAAGTCTTTATCACTGTCTATGAGTAATATTTTATTAGCCATCAGTGTGTACCTTTTATTCTTGTTTTGGATTTGTTCGCAATTCTTATATTTAACGCGCTGGATTCGCACTTTTTACATCAGTGATTAATCAGTAAAAATGGATGGGCGGCAAAAAATGTCTTTTGTGGTGGCAATAAATTGCCGCTTCTCATGATTTGGTTATGTAACAAAGGTGTATCTCTTTTAATTTGTGTTTGTATTTGTTGGTCAACCGCACTGCTTTTATTGATTGCCCGCGTTAATGGTATTGCATCAGGCATTACAAACTCGTTGAACGGTGTGCCTTGGGCAAATTAGACAGCAATAAACAGGCTAGGTTGAGTAAAGAAACGTAAAGTTTTGTCAAGGTGACTAAAGTTGTCTAATCAACGACCGATAAAGTGAGGTTTTGTCTGTTTTTTAGCGGTCAAAATAGGCTGTTGGTGCGCCTTCGAACTTAGGATTTTTGGCATTTTTCCTTTTCGTCATCTATGTTGAAAGATGAGCGACTATAAAGTGAATAAGGAGATGTATTCCATGCCCTCATCAAAAGCAGCTAAAAGCTCCAAAGAATTTGCCCGCACCATTGAAAGTAATAAAGTTGATTTTTCCCTACCGTTTCATTGGCTGGCACTTGCAGTAAATGATTTCATGAGAGCGCCTTTGATTAGCTTAATCTATGGTGTGATTTTTAGCCTGATCCCTGCAGCCATGCTTTATTTGGTTAACGCCACTGAAAATCACTTAGTCATCTTGCCTTCGACGGTTGCGTTTGCACTGATTGGCCCTGCATTTGCCGCCGGACTCTATGACGTTGCATGGGAACTAGAAAAAGGGCACAAGCCTACTTTTAGGCATAGTTTAAAATCGATGTTTCGCAATCCGGTAGGGGAGTGGGGCTTTGCTATTTTACTTATGGTGATAATGATCGCTTGGATGCGTATTGCTGCGTTAATACATGCGCTTTATCCCAGTACGGCAGAGCCAACGTTAGAAGAGTTAATGGCGTTTTTAACGATGGGAACGATGATTGGCGCGATGATTCTTGGTGTAGTGTTCATGTTAACCGCATTTACCCCACAAATTATGATGGAACGTCGAGTGGATATTATGACGGCGATATCAACGTCTATTAAAGCGGTTAATACAAATATAGGCCCTATGGTTCTGTGGGGGATTATCGTTTTGGCAGGTGTGGCAATTGGTTTTGCAACATTTGCTGTTGGTTTTATATTGATCATGCCTATCTTAAGTTTCGCGAGCTGGCATGCGTACATTGCTGTGATTAAAACCAAGCGTGAGCGCAAGTTTGAGTAGTTGGTACATTTAAATCAAAAGGTTAACCCGCAGGCATCCACCCTTTTACGATGTCTGCGGTCACATTCAACGTTTCAATAGTCCTATTCCTGTAGTGAAATTCTAGTCAAAATTCAAAATTCAAAATTCAACTTTCAGAGCTCAAAGTCTCTTTGGCTATCAATGGTTAATATTGAAGTATTCGGTGAATATCGATTCGAAATTGAGTTCGGAAATGCCGAGCATTAGCAGCACTGTGTGCTTAAATTCCTGCCAATCAGGTGAGGGGCGCTCATACTTGGCTTGATATACCATATGTTCAGCTGCCTTTAATACACAAAATGCGAGCTGATAATGTGAGTGACTGGCAGTATCAAAATAGTTGATTGAATGATGATGTAAAATCAGTTGACCGATGTTTTCAGGAAGTTGCCATTGCGTAGCAACCGCATATGCCAACACGGTATGGTCAATATTGTAATGCTGTTGCTCTGCTCGCACAGAGTTGTCGCGATTGTTTAGTGCCTGTGAGAGAACGTCTGCATAGTCTTCATAATGCCTTGCTAATAAAGCCATGCCACTACCTTGAAACACGCCTATGGTAAATAGCAATGAAGATGGAATAGCTTGTCTCACCTTCTCACCAAGAAAAACCATCGCATTGGCAATATCAACAGCGTCTTGCCACAGTTCAACCACTAATTTATTTGTATCCTGCTTAAAGTTGTCGCCCAAAAGCAGTGCGGTGCAGTAACTACACAAGGCGCTCAAGCCATATTTATCAGTGAGCGCTTTAATCTCATTTAGTTGTACTTCTCTGCAAAAATAGGGTGAGTTGATCGTTGCCAATAACTCATGTGAGAGCGCAGGGGTATTATCGATCAATTGGCAAATTGCCACGATGTCCGGTGAGGCATGGTTTACCAGCCGTTCAATTTCTTGCATTGACAACGAGAATGCTGGGATCCGAAATTTTGATGCTAGTTGAGCAAGCTGTACTTGATCAGGAGTATGCATAGTGACCCTAATTACTCAGCCGAAGTTCAAGAAATGTTGATAATCATTAATGTCTTATTCATCAAATGAATAGCTGTGCTAATCACCAGATAAATAATCGTTATTTGGTAAATCATCTATTCGTTTAAAACTAGACCATGATAGACTATTGAGCAAACTCTTCGTCTTCCATACTCGCGATATTACACCCAATTTGTTCAAACGCGGCAGTAGTAATACAGGATCGTTTCTATGAATCACATCATATTAAATAATCAACCAATCACGCCTTCAAAAATCATCTGTATCGGGCGTAACTATGTGGACCATATTAAAGAGTTAGCGAATGAAATTCCTGATGAAATGGTGGTGTTTAATAAGCCAAACTCAGCGATTACATCAGAACTAGTATCTTTTCATCATGAGCCGCTTCATTATGAAGCTGAAATTTGTTTCATTCATCAGCAAGGAAAATTGACGGGTATAGGATTAGGGCTAGATCTGACCAAGCGGGAATTGCAAGCCAAATTAAAAGCGAAAGGGCTGCCTTGGGAGCGTGCTAAAGCGTTTGATGGCTCAGCAATATTCAGCGAATTTATCCCTTTCGATGGAAATTTTGAAGGTTTGAAACTAACCTGCTCAATTAATGGAGCGCTGCGCCAGGCGGGTGGGGTGGAACATATGATATACCCACCGCAAAATATGCAAAAAGAGCTTAGTACATTCATGACATTGACTGATGGTGATGTATTGATGACAGGAACGCCCAAAGGTGTCGGCCAAATCAATCAGGGTGACATTTTTGAGTGTCACTTATACCGTCATGATACGCTATTATTATCTGTACAGTGGCAAGCGCAATAAGCCAGAATAAAAATTTTCTTAGAATATAGGGACTTGATAGATGTTTTCTGAATCCACACCCGCAACTTCATCGTCACAAAGTGATGTGGCAACCTTGAATCCAGCGAAATTACTTAAAGATGAGATCGATCAGGTATCAGCATTTTACCAGTTACTCGTCGATTTTTTTGCAAACTACAGTTTTCAATTGATTGGTGCATTCATTATATTTTTTATTGGCTACTATTTTGCTGGAAAGGTAGCGAAACTGGTATTGCGAGTTTGTGAGAAACAGGAGCTCGATGTAACATTGAGTCGCTTCATTGCTAATGCTTCCCGCATGATTCTTGTGGTCATGGTAGTCGTGATTGCCTTAGGTAAGCTTGGTGTCAGCGTTACGCCTTTTGTCGCAGCAATTGGTGCGATTTCGTTGGGGGCGAGTTTAGCGTTTCAAGGATTACTTTCTAACTATGCTGCAGGTTTCAACATTATTACCATTCGTCCATTTGTCGTTGGAGATACGATTCAGGTACAAGGGGTGAAAGGCATAGTGAAAGAGGTATTATTGGCTTATACCATTATTACGGATGAAGATGGTGTGGAAATCATGATCCCCAATAAGCATATTGTCGGCGAGGTATTACATAACTCCAAATCTGAAACGGTACTTGAGCTTACGGTTGGTATTTCTTATCAAGATAATCCAATGGATGCGGTAGCGCTGATTGAACAAACGCTACAACAGCCAGATTTAAATATTCCTGCTGACAAAATTCAGGTGGGTATTGATGAATTTGCTGACAGCAGTATTAACATTGGTATGCGCCTGTGGATTCCCACGAATACGTTTTATCAAACTAAGTATCAGGTCAACAAAGCGGTATACGTAGCGATTGAAAACGCTGGCATTACGATTCCATTCCCACAACGCGATGTGCATCTTATATCGGCAAAGAACCATGATTAGCTCTTGTTTGGAAAAAATATAATTACATTTGCCTAATTAATCATTTAATGGAATGAATATATACTCACTCTCAAGTTTTACATCAAACGAGAGTGCATTATGAATATACTAGCTTTTGCTGCGACTAGCAGCTCAAAATCAATAAACAAGTTATTGGTGTCACATGCGGCAAACCTAGTGCCCAATGCGAACATAAACATCATTGACTTAAACGACTATGAAATGCCAATTTATAGTCAAGATAAAGAAGAAGCGTTGGGGATCCCTGAGCATGCACAACGCTTTTTCAATCACATCAAAGAAGCTGATGCAGTAATCGTGTCATTTGCTGAACACAATGGTAGTTATACTGCGGCATACAAAAACGTATTTGATTGGGCGTCGCGTATCGACATGAAAGTGTTTCAAGACAAGCCAGTCATTTATTTAGCAACATCACCGGGACCAGGTGGCGCGGCGAGTGTGTTAAGCGCAGCAACTAACTCAGCACCTTATTTTGGAGCGGATGTAAAGGCGTCGCTGTCTATTCCTAGCTTTTTTGATAACTTTGATATGGAAACTAATGCTATTCGCAATGAAGAAATCGCTAATGCGTTGCAAGATGCAATTCGGTTAATTAGTTAGCACGCTCGAGGTCAGTGTCAACTTAACGACTACTTTGTTTAACAATAACGCGTGAAGTCGTGTGTATTGACACTGACCCTAGCCAGAAGCTTTGCTCAGTTCATTCATTACTGGTTGGGGTAAAAGCGTAGCTGCAATACATAGCCGCCATTATTATTAATACCTAAAAAGTAATTAACAACATCGGCAATATTGAAGCTCCATTCATTGACAAATGGCCCCTGACAAGCCACGGTATACTCTGTGTCACCAACAAGTAAGCACACGCCAAATTCTCCCGTTGTTAATGCATTACCTGCTGTTGGATCTGCCCAAGGCTCCGTGGTTGGATCGAAGTTGGCATCGTCATTTTGGTCTGTACCACCTTCCAAATAACCACAAGAGTCGAACTGGCCATTGTTGTCTGAATCGGCAGAGCAGCATAGAGAAACGTCGGTACATACGTAATCGCCGCCTTCATTTAGGCAGAAATCTTCTGGTGCGACAACGCCATTATCAGTGTAGAAATTTGGTTCTGGACGCAAACATACATGACCAGTAAACATAAATAAATCTGTGACTTCTACCGCTTTGTTGACGCCTTTGCCCTTAACAGTCCCTTCAGAGCTACCATCACCACTGCGAGATATCTCGATACCGTCTGAACTTAGGCTACCTATGTGGAGTAAATCACATGGTTCAGTTGCACCGCCTGGATCGGGAATCAATCCGCCTTCGCCATCGTCAACTAACACCACACACTCAGTCTCTACCGATTCTATGTCGGGAATGAGGGTCATGCTAGCTGTACCATTTTTTTTAGGTTTGCCAGTCAATCGGGCAAATACAGCATAGCCGTTCTTATTTTCAGGTAAGAAAAACGCCGCGGGGTCGTTGTCAAATTTTTCCGTACACCAGTTGGTGACTTGCAGTTGTTCCATATCGATAATATCAGCCGCTTTTTTCCCTTTGCCACCGCTTATTACATCGATGTGTTGTTGGTCACTGTTTTCTCTAGGGATAAAAATGACGTTATTAGGGACTTCCAAGCAGGTTTCGCTGCCTTCGAGGGGATCGCAAGACTCACCCGTAAGACTATCTTCATATTTGCTGTATTCCTCCGCGCTTGGGCAATTAAAGTTGCCGGAATCGCGTTCCGACCATTTAGCAATTACATTCAAATTGAAATGAGTACCGGGAGGAAAACCATTCCCGCCTTTTCCCTTACCACCTTTTTCTGCTATCGCTTGAGGTACAAGTAATGAAATAAACAGGAAAGTAAATAGTGTAGTGATGGACAGTTTCATAGAAAGACTCCGTAAAGCTGAGTTCATCCAAGAGTCATTGGCATTGCCGAAATCCTTCGACAACGAAGTAAAGTACATAAAGTATAGAAGTGAGCTGACCTGTTCGCCACACGGGCATTTGCAATATTTAGGGGCACTGTTAGGTTATTTAATGTATAGAGTATGTTAGCTAAAAAAATAATTTGAACGCTCGACCTGTAGGAGACCAACTAATGGAATCGCACCAAGGTAAATGTCCGTGCGGCAATGTGACTGTAAAGATTACACTCCCCGATGATCTAAGTAGTTACCATCCACGCGCATGCGACTGTGATTTTTGTACAGCGCGAGATATTTCCTACTTGTCTAATCCTGCGGGATTACTGGTGATTACAACAGATGTCCCACTTACGGCGCAAAAACAAGGCTCCAATCAGGCAAGCTTTATCACGTGTTCATCATGTCAAACAGTTATTGCAGCCTCCTTACAACAGGATACTGTATTTATTGGCGCATTAAACGCGACACTCTTATTTGATGTGTCTAAATTAGGCACACCTGCACGAGTTTCTCCCAAATTACTGAATGCAAAAAAACTAATTACGTTTTGTTGAATGCGTTGAAGAGGAATCCAGCATTAATCGCATTCAAGCACAACCTAAATCACCAAATTGCGAAAACTACCTAACTAGTTAAAATATTCAAAGGTTACATAGTGCTATGCCAGCGTTGTTCACAAAGACTAACGAATGGGGGTTGGTACAGGGAGTAAGTGGTTTCCTGTACCTGTTACCTCACAATGACTCACATTTTTTCTATTCGTCTTTTTTGACATAGTTTTGCTCAACATACTCGAGCATGTGTTTCCTAACAATAGCGATTACTATAAGTGAAAATGTATACGCGTATAATTGTTCAAAATGATAACTTGCATAAGCAAAAAAAATAGCAATTACAATTAAGTTAAATGCGCCACTAAGATTGTTCTTGTACATATGTCCAACCGATATTTTAAATAAATTTTTCATCTGACTCTGATTTCATTACGTTAACATTGAACAACTGTAATTTCTGTCCATGTAGTACATCCACCGCCAGTACATACACTATGATAGGTTTTTTGGGTACAAAATGAACTTCCTCCCGAATTACTGCCAGATCCTGTACCAATGGAACCTGTGTCTCCTGTTCCTCCACCATCTGAAGAATCATCACCAACGTCACTATCATCACCACCATCGTCTATGTTTTGTTGGCATTCTTCTAGTGCTAATCGCGCTTGTTCATAGCTTCTATTACACTGGTATGATGTCTCGCTTTGATTATCTATCGCTGTAAGATATGCTCCGAAAGCTGTTACACAGCCTAGTTTCGTAGGTTCCACGGTGCACGCGAGCATAACTCCTATTGCTGTAAGCATTGTATTACGTTGAGAAGAGCGAATGCACCTATCATGCGTACTGTAGCCATTGAAGCCAAAATTTGTAAATTGATTTTGTTCTGCAGCACATGACGAACTACTTGAAAATGCGCTAGCATCTAAATCCAAAAAGTGTGAATAATTACAAGGTACAGCAATATTTCCATCAAAACATTCACCCGGTGGTACAACGGGTATAGAGGAAGGAGAGTTTTCAAATTTATCATATACTTCAAGCAAGTTTAGGATTGAAGGATCAACATCCCAGTCAGTAGCGTTCGGTGAATCTACAATGAATAGCTCTGTTAGGCCAGTCACTTTGCTATATCGAGTAATTTTTCCATTTGTCGCGTTTAATTTTAAGTAGCTGCCATCATAGAAATTAAAGTTGGTACTTCTAATTGACGCAGAAATACGAATCGATTGAGCATTGTTGTTTTGGTAGAACAAGTAGCTTCCTTCACCAACTAGCTCTAGCGTACCATGTTCATTTTTCTTGATAATTGTTTCCGATAATGCTGGAAAGCAGTATAGAATTGCGATAATGATAAGATGTATTTTCATTTTATTAATTTCCTTATAAATCTTGATACTCTTCAATGAGTAATCAATAAATTATCAGTTTATTAACTTAATTGCAATATTTCATAGGCACAGTGCATAATATAAAGCTTATTTACAGCACGTAAATATTACCTTTAGTAGTTAGTACTACTTGAATCATGGTGCTTCAAAAAAACTTCAACTTTCCTTCGCGATTCTGACATTAATGTTTTCTAGCCTTAATAAAAAACAATAGGGCTAGGTTATGGCGAATTTATTACCCGATAAAATCAAAGCGAGAGCGGTTTGGATATCTGATGTTCATCTTGGTTATAAAGACTGTAAAGCTGAATACCTGTTAGCATTCTTGGACAGACTTGAATGTGACACCTTGTATTTAGTAGGAGATATTGTGGACGTTTGGTCGTTATCACGTAATTTCTATTGGCCGGTTCAGCATAATAAAGTGATTGGTAAATTAATGAAAATGGCACGACAACGTTGCCGTGTTATCTATGTTCCAGGAAACCATGATGTTAATTTCAGGGAGTTTGTTGGCCAAAAGTTTGGAGCGGTGGAAGTGCATAAGCAATTTATCCACGAAACGGTTGATGGTCGCCGCATGTTAGTAATGCATGGTGATGAGCTTGATAATGTTATTCGTTTTAGTCGCTTCAATCGCATTGTCGGCGATAGTGCGTATGATTTTTTATTGTTTCTTAATCGCTGGACAAACTATGCACGTAAGCGACTAGGTTATGGTTATTGGTCTCTGGCGAAGTATTTAAAAGTGCGTGTTAAAAAAGCGACGTCCGCAATAACCACGTTTGAAGATGCGGCAATAGACTATGCTAAGCGAAAAGGGCTCGATGGCGTGATTTGTGGGCATATTCACCACCCGAATATTCGTGAAAGAGATGGCATTCTTTATTGTAATGATGGTGACTGGATAGAAAATTGTACCTTTATGATTGAAACCGCATCAGGCAGGCTAGAGATAATGCATTGGACTGATCACATGCAACAAGCGCAAGTAGTCAATTTAAGCGATATTCGTCGCGTGGCATAACCGCTATGCGTAAAAATTTATCAATAGCAGTAGCTGGCTGAACTAAGGGCGAGCGGTTTAAACATCGTCTATCGGTTTAAGTTCGATGGTATTTTGATCGGGATCTTTGATGTAAATAGAGCGACCAAAACCCGTTGCACCATAGCGGTTACTGATGTCGAGTACTTGAACCCCTTGTCCTTTTAGATACGCGACTAACGCCTCTTCGGTGATATCAGTGAGTTGCAGACAAAAGTGGTCTAAGTTTCGTCCTTCGTTTTGTGGCGCTTCACCGCCGATGCGGCCGAGTTCACTGTTAACATTAACGATATCTATCAGCGCATTACCCGCACGTAACTGGGTTAGGCCTACGTCTGCGGCTAATTCACGTTCGATAGGACAATGTAACACGTTCGCGTAAAAATCCAGCATATTCGCCACATTTTGCGTGCGAAGCACGATATGGTCTATCCCCTTAATTTTCAACATACCTGTCTCTTGTGCGTGATAAATTTAGGTTAGCTTAACGTGCGGGGAAGGTTATGCCAAGCGCCAGTTTGTGCAAAAAATACGGTGTTAAAAAAAACGCCACACCTTTTGGTATAGCGTTTATCGCATTGGTATAAGTAAATGTGCTTTAGAACTGATAGCTCACGTTCACACTTGCCGCACGACCTTGCTCAGTTAGATAGGCTAAATCGGCATCTATTTTATGACCTGCTGCATTGTTGTAACGCACATATTCTTTATCTGTCAGGTTGGTGACAGCCAAATTCACGCGTAAGTCAGGGCTAACTTCATAACTTGCTAAGAAATCTAGTGTACCGTAACCGGCAATTTCAGCATCCCCTTGGTTAACTTTGGTCATGCGCTTTGCCCAGTTTAGTACGATATCCGCAGATAATTGCTCGCCGTTATAGCTAACACCAGCTACTCCTGACAGTGGTGCAATGCTGGTAATATAGTCGTTTGTTTCATCGTTTTTGCCATCTTGATAAGCGGCATTGGCAAACATGCTAATGTTGTTATCTAAATGGTATTGAACACTGGCTTCTACACCATCAATAGTTACCGCATCGATGTTTTGATATTGATAAACCAAAACTTGTGACTCTTGTCCCGTATAGCGGTTTATAGACGTCTCTGTGTCTATGAGTTGGGTGGCAAGGAAGTTGTCAAATTTCGTATGGTAGATCGCCGCATTAAAATAGAAATCCCCTTGGTGGCCACGCAGCCCTATCTCGTAAGTGTCACTTTCTTCCGGTGACAAATCATCACTTGGGACTATTTTGTAGCCGTAAATGGAGTTGTCGTGATCTATGTAGGCAAGATCGTATGCTGGCACTTTAAACCCTTGCCCATATTGAGCAAACAGTGACATCGTTTGATTGAGGCGATAGAGTGCCCCAACATTCAGCGATACATGGTTTTCGTCAAAATCTCGGTAGGCTTCACCGTCTGCTTTTAGCGCACCATTGGCATCCATGTCGTACATATCAAAACGAATGCCCGGGGTTACAGTAAGATCACCATTAAGCAATGTGATTTCATCATTGATAAATAATCCTGCGCGGAATACGTCAGTTTCAGGGAATTTATCAGACGTTTGTGGGTAGCCTAGCTTAGGTGTACCTTCTACTTCATAAAGTTTAACTTCGGTACGTAAGGCTTCAGATTTCTCGATATCTAAACCGTAGCCTAGTGTGTGCTGAGAATTTAACTCAAAACTTGCGTTTGAAAGGAAGCCGACGGTGTTATTTTCAAAGCTGGATGTTTTCCACATGTCACGCATTTCAACGATAGGAAAGCCAAAGTTGGCATCAATATCGAGCAATCCATATTCAACGTCTATTTGTTTGGTGCGATTAGAGTACACAGAAACGTTGAGAATATCGTAAATGGGGGTTGCCGTTTCTGAGTAATACCTTAATTGAACAGAAGTATTGTCTTGTTCACTATTACTACGTTCTGAAACGATGTCATATCCTGGTAGGCCACGAAAATACTCAAGAAGACCATACGCTGAATCACCCGAAACTTCTTGCTGCCAGTGATCAACCGTCAATGAAACAAAATCCATAGCATTTAAGTTATATTTACCTTTATACATGACACTGTCAGATTCAATATCAAGCGTAGGTTTGGTCTCGTGAAAGTTTTGCTGTTCATTACCTTCTCTATGAGTAAGGTTTAACAAATGCTCGAAGCCACCCGTTTGCAGCGCTAAAGTGCCGCCAATATTGGTTTGCTCGCCCGTGTCGCTATAACCAGCTTTAACTTTAGCAGCAAAACGTTCACCTTCGAGTAAGTAGTCTGATGCGTCTTTGGTGGTAAATACTACAATGCCACCTAGTGCGTCTGAACCATATAATGATGATGCTGCACCTTTAGCTATTTCTACTTGCTTTAAGGTGTCGGTTTCAATGAAGCCACGGCCAACAATATCGTTCAAACCATTTGCTCCATAACCTTCGTTCATGCGCATACCATCTTTAATCATCAAGATGCGATCGCCACCCATACCGCGCACAATGAAATTCTGTGCGCCACCTTGCGAGCCTGTTACCTGCACGCTAGGGTCGTATTTAAACAACTGGTTCATATCATTAACCAGTTGTTTTTCTAAATCTTCTTCTGTTACGACTGAAATGCTGCCAGCAACGTCTTTAAGGGCTTTTTCGGTGCGAGAACCACTCACAACAATTACTTCCATATTTCTGGCAAGATCTTCACTAGATGCGTCACCAGCTGCAAATACAGCAGTAGACTGAATGGATAAAAGTGCAGCTGACACTGCACAAGCTAGCACCTTAGGTGTTGGCTTAAACATAGTGTGTATTTTCCTAATTGAGAGATAGATACCTAGCGCAGAACTAATGAAAGGCTAGCTGGGTTAGTTAGGGGGGATTAACGTTCCCAGCAAGCTTTTCATTAGCTACATCAGCGTGTCGGTATCTTTTTTGGGCTTACATTTTCTAATCGAAGCTAAGCATACATCAAAAAATACAAAAGTAAATACAAATGAGAATAATTTTTATTTGAATCTTTGTTCGGTTTAAATTACATTACGCCAAAGAAAACTGAGGTGGATGTTTTTCACCAATATAAAGGGGCATTAGCCCACAATTCTAAGGTATGGCATTTTGAATATTATTTTTGTAGAAAACATGATGGCTGATGTGTCGACATTGCTAATGACACCAGTGATTTTGACAATCGTAGTTCTTCTTATTTATTCAGTATTTGCGATGGGAAAATTTTTATCGCAGTACTTGGTTAGAAAGAAAAATGCACTAGCTTACACAAGGACAGTGGCTGATCAGCAGCAAAATTGGATTGCGGGCTATCCAGTTCATAACTACTTCATCGAAAATCCTCATGCGAGCGAAGACGAGCTTGAAGTTGTCGCGCTGAAAAAACTCGAAACATTACGTATTGTTACTCGTATCGCGCCGATGCTGGGGTTAATTGCAACAATGATTCCAATGGGGCCAGCGCTTCAAGCATTAGCAGACGGCAACATTCAAGGTATCAGTGAAAATCTAATTATTGCTTTTGCTGCGGTAATCTGGGGTTTAGTGATTGCCTCACTTACGTTTTGGCCAGCTTCGGTGAAGAAGCGCTGGTGTGCACATGAGTTAATCAATATTCGCAAAATCCGGGGAACAAACTAATGCGTTTCTTAGATGAAGACGAGGAGCTAAACCCTATCGTCAGCGCGATTAACTTAGTTGATGTCTTTTTGGTGATTATCGCCGCGCTATTGATCGCTCTGGCACAAAATCCACTCAACGTATTTTCCAGTGACGACGTTACTGTCGTCAAAAACGCAGGTAAACCTAACATGGAAGTCATTGTGAAGAAGGGCAAAGAAATTAAGCAGTATAAATCAACGGGTGAAATTGGTTCAGGTGAGGGAATGCGTGCAGGTGTTGCTTACAAGATGGCCGATGGCAGTTTTGTTTATGTGCCTGAAGGCGACAGTGTGCAAGGCTCTACGAACCAGAACCGCACTAATCAAAATCAAGCGAACTAGATGTCGGCCAATAATATGTTCAATAAGAAGAACTCCAACATGATTAAACAATTCAAAACAACATTATTCATTGTGATGACTATGGTCACTCATTGGGTGTTCGCTGCCAGTGAACAACCCGAAGTTTTGCTAATGATGTCTTCACATGCTTCCAAACCAAAGGGTGACTTGCTTAAAAGTTTGGCAAAAGACCAGCCTTTTAAATTCACTGTGTATTCAACCAAAGGTAAATCGGAAGAGACCATAAAAGCTGATTGGTCAGGCGCCAAGCTGGTGATGCTTGATGGCATTAACCCAGCACTGTCAAAGTTCATGTTCGCAAAATACCAATCGTATTTAAGTGAGATGCCAAACGTTCCAGTGATTTCGCTTGGTGATTTACACAACGAAAAAATGAATCAAGGATTGTCGGCTGAAGATCGCAATACCGTTGGTGCATACTACAAGAATGCGGGACGAGAAAACTATCGTAATCTGATGATTTATATATCGAATCAAGTGCTTGAAACAAGTGAACGTCAAGCCATGCCTGTGCAAGAAGTGCCGAATGTTGGTTTATATCACTACGGCCTAGATAGTCAGGTAACAAGTGATGAAGCTATGTTCTTCCAATATCTTAATGCACAGGCTGATCAACCTGTAATTGCTGTTGGTATGCACCGCAGCGTTGTGGATTATGAACAGCAACAAATCGTTGACAACCTGATTAAATCGTTAGAAGAAAAAGGCGCCAAAGCATTCGGCTTTTACTTTGAAGGTAACGATGAAGCCCTAAATTACACCGAATTACTGATTGACGACAGCGGTAAAGCACGGGTTGATTTAATCATTAACTATCGCGCGTTGCATTATGTAGAAAAACGCCGCGCTGAATTCGAAAAAGTTGGGGTGCCAGTTTTACATGCGTTGAACTATACCGAAGGTGACCAAGCTAAGTTTGAGCAAGATAATGCAGGTGTTTCACCTTCGTTAACCCCATTTTTTCTGGTAATGCCAGAAGATACTGGCAGCGCCGATCCAACTATTATTGCGGCTAATCAAGATGGTGAGAAAGTGGCGATCCCTTATCAGTTATCGGCATTTGCTGAGCGGGCCTTTAATCATGCGAAATTAGCACATACCGTTAATGCAAAGAAAAAGGTCGCCACGTTCATTTGGAACTATCCTCCAGGCGAGAAAAATGTGGGTGCGGCGTTCCTTGATGTCCCGAGTTCTATCGAGCAAATTGCTAAAGCGATGAAAGCCAAAGGGTATAATGTTGAGGTGACAGACCATAAACAACTTATTGAATATGCAGGAAAACTACTTAGGCCGTATTATCGTGGTGAAGATGCCGAAGCCTTAGTTGAATTGGGATTGGCTGATTACTTACCGCTGTCGACTTATTTGACTTGGTTTAATGGACTGCCAGAAGCAGTTCGTCAACCGATAATTGAGCGCTGGGGAGCACCCGAAAACAGCAGTATGTTGCGTAGTGCTCAAATAAACGGTGAATCAGTTGACGCCTATGTGATCCCGCGTATGGATCTGGGGAATTTGATTGTGATGCCGCAAGGCGTACGTGGTGAAAACGCAAAAGAACATTCGTCGCTCTATCACAGTACCAAAACACCCATAAATCACAGCTATTTAGCGATATATTTGTATGCTAGAGAAGTATTTGGTGCTAATGCTTTTATTCATCTTGGCACCCATGGTTCGCAAGAGTGGCTAACTGGTAAAGAGCGTGGGTTGTCTGTGTATGACGCACCAAGTCTGGCTATCGGCAACATTCCGGTATTCTACCCGTACATTATCGACAATGTGGGAGAGGCAATGCAGGCAAAACGTCGCGGTCGCGCAACCATGATCAGTCATTTAACGCCTGGGTTTGCTAAAGCAGGTTTATATACAGACGTTGCTGAGCTCAATGAGAAAATTGCTAATTATATGATGCTGGAGCAAGGGCAAACCAAGCAGAACACCAAAGACGAAATCATCGCGATGAGCGAGCGATTAAACATGCTGTTAGACTTATCATTGAGCAAAGAAAGTTTGATGGGCGAGTTTGAGCAACATCTCGTGACTATTCAAGATCACTTAAATCAATTAGCACAAATGAGCCAACCATTAGGTATTCACATTTTTGGCTTGTTGCCTGAAGATGCACATTTATACACGACGATTTTGCAAATGTTGGGAGATGATTATACTGCGCGTGCTGCTGACTATGAGCTAGCACATGGCATGACCTTGCCTGCAACAGCACAATTTGATGAGCGCAATGTTCGTCAGTTGTCTGCATTAGAAGGCTTTCAATTGCTAGCAGCGTACATAGCGGGCAAATCGTTGCCAGATCTTGATGACCAGCTAACGGAAGATTTGAAACTGGCTAAGCGCTATTGGGACAACTTTCAGCATATTTCGGAAGTTGAGAATTTAATGGCTGCGTTAGAGGGTAATTATATTCCGGTGAGTTACGGTGGTGACCCAATCCGTAATCCAGACGCTGCGCCGACAGGAAGAAATCTCATTGGTTTTAATCCGGCAAAAGTACCATCGAAAGAAGCTTATGATGCGGGCATTACCTTGATGGAGCAAACAATTGCTCAGTATCGTGAAAAACATGGTCGTTATCCGGAAAAATTGGCGTTTTCTCTGTGGTCGTTGGAAACTATGCGTCATCAGGGCGCGTTAGAAGCGCAAATTTTGCATGCACTGGGCTTAAAGCCTAAGTGGAATCGTCAAGGCAATGTGGTTGATACGGAAGTTATTCCCTATAGCGAACTTAAACGCCCGCGCATTGACGTGGTAATTTCAGCGACGGGCTTGTATCGCGATGCATTTCCAAACGTCATGCTATGGCTGGCAAAAGCGATAGATAAAGTAGCGCAGATGAAAGAAGAAAATAATTTTGTCTATCGTCACACCAGCGCACTGAAACAATCGTTGCTTGAACAAGGTAAATCACCAGAAGATGCTGAATATCTCTCGTCTATTCGTATATTTTCTAATGAAACAGGTAACTATGGAACTGGGTTAGCGGCAACGAGTTTAGCATCAGACACGTGGGATGACGACAGCAAGCTAGCGAATCTTTATTTAGACCGCATGGGTTTTGCTTTTGGTAAAGACGAAAGTCGCTGGAGCGAAAATGTGGGTGAAACGGGTTTATACGCGCAAGTATTATCAGGCACCGAAGGCGTCATATTTTCGCGTTCAACCAATCTATATGCGCTGATGACCAACGATGATCCGTTTCAATATTTTGGCGGTATCGGACTCGCTGTTCGTCACTTAGATGGCAAAACCCCTGAAATGTACGTCTCAAACCTACGCCGCAAAGATAAGTTGAAAACGCAAACGCTTGAGCAATTTGTTAATCAAGAAATGCGTAGCCGTTATTTTCATCCGCGTTGGATAAAAGCGATGCAAGGCTCCGGCTATGCAGGTGCAACAGCTATCCTTGACCGCATGAATAACATGTGGGGGTGGGAGGTGATGACACCAGAAGCAATTCGTGACGATCAATGGCAGGAGTTTTTTGAGGTTTATGTTGAAGACAAATATCAAATGGATATGCGTGAATTTTTTGAAGAACATAATGCTGAGTCTTTGGCGCAAATCATCGAGCGAATGCTAGAAGCGGTGCGTAAGGGATATTGGCAAGCGGAACCAGAAACCGTCAAAAAGATGATGGAAACATATACCGAATTAGCCGCTGAATTTGATGTGGCCACTGACAACGAGAAGTTCAATGCGTACATGGATGCACAAGCCGCTGGCTTTGGTTTAACGCCTTTGTCGCAAGCTTTAGCCCAAGCCCTAGCGCAACCTACAGCGGTTACTGCACCTGCTACTCAGCAAGTCTCGGGTCAAAAATTGGCAGAGCAGGCAAAGGCTGAACCTGTTGAAACAGACTATCGCGCTGTATATGCCTTGCTGGTAATTTTCTTACTTGGTGCGCTAAGCCAATGGATTGAACGCCAGCCTAAAAGCCGTCAAACGGTGGAGAAATCAGAAGAAGAATTGCGAAAAGCGGCGTAAGCTTGAGTTGGTAAAACCTATGGGGTCAGAGTCTGAGGGATCCCCACAAATTCTATAACGCTTCAAAGGAATATGCACCGCCAGTTAAATTTAGTTGATTAATTGCGTTCAATAGCGCTCTAGCTGAGAACTTTGCATATCGGTTTGCCATGACACGCAAGCCGATAAAGTGAAGTGATAGTACGTTCTTATTTTTCAAACTATTTGCTTGGTATTGGTGGTGTTGTTTGGTGTTTCTCGCCATTAATCCAATGGCCATTAGCAGCCAATGTGCTAGGGTGGTTAGTAGAATCAAAATTGACAACCTTTTGATATTCCTTGTTTTATTATATTCAAATCCTTGGCCAAACTGATGGCTTTTTATATCCCTAAAGCCTTCTTCTATTTCCATACGCAAACGATATATTCTCACTGTTCGTCTAGCGAGTTGATTTCCTTGAGGGAGTGATGTCGCTAGCAACCATGGGTCACGCGCTGATTTTCGATAGACTTTATTGGTTTTAGAGCGTCTTTTCTCACCTGAGTGATTTAGGACTTGTCTGCCTTTGCTCTTCTGTTTATAAAGTATTAGCTGACATGCTAACCGATTGCTTTTTGCAATCGCTCCTTAAAATGATTTAGGGCAACTAGTTGCTCTAGCGTATAAATGCGTAATACATTGCCATACTTTGTTATCAAAACTATAAAAGTTAGGTAACCGTACCCGTCCAACAAAGTCCCATTCTTGTGCTAAAACAGCCCGAAACCATGGTGTCTTAAAGCCAGCATCTGTGACAATAATCGGTTTACTTGTGCCATCCAGTATTCTTGCCAAGTTAGCTAAAAACTTTTGATGTGTTTGAGGTTTTTCTTTGGTTTTAATGTCGTGCACTTCTTCATATAAACAAATTCCTCGTCCATGTGAAGCAAGTGTTGCTCTAAGTAAAAAGTGACTTTTGTGTTCATCTAAATCTGATCAATCAACTAAGATAATAGGGCGCTTAGCTTTTCCTATCGTGAATTTAGCTAAAGACTGATACATTGAAAAAGCTTCATGTTGCAAATGAGTATTAGACAACAGCCGATCCGCTCGTTTAATTCTATGCTTTTCCTTTGCTCGTGAATTAATACCTCGACCAAGATTAGTCACAGTGGCATTAGCGCCAGTTAACAAGCTTTCAATCGAAGAAATTAAGGAAGTTCTTCATCTAGCATGCATATTGGGGGTGACAAGGGTTAAAGTTTTCTTCAGTATAGGGAGAGCATTCATGGTGTTTCCAGTTGGTTAGTTTTGTTTGGCGATAGATCTGATCACCAAACACCATGAATGTTCCCTCATTTTAAAATTATTTAATTGATATATAAGAAATATTTGTGGGGATAGCTCAGGGTCAGAGTCAATAAACTGTATGCTTTGCTTGAATGTAAGTTTGGATTTTCGTTTAGTTGATTCTGACCCCAGTTCGATTTTGATTTGTAAGAAAAGTTCAAATGCCTAAGACATTTGCACTTCTCTTACATGTAAGCTCGAAGTTCAACCACACAGCGTTTGTAAATTTCCCCCCATCGTATGGCTAGTGTTATTTAAAGTGATTTTATCACTTACCAATAGCGCAACATTTTAAGTAATCCTAACTAGAAGTACCTAGTACTTGCTGATGGCGTTATTGGCATAGTAATTCTAAATATTCGATAGTTGTAACTATCAAAGTTCTCGACGTCGCATATTCGGGGCTTGTTATGAATTTAAATGATTTATCTAAAAAATTAGTTCTTTATAAATGCTAATATTTGTTAATACTTTCTAATATAGGCTATACGTACGCTTTTGATTAATAGATTCTAGTTACGCTCATGGTTTTACGAGCGTCTTACAACTGAAAGTTTCCTGTGGTTTATCCTTATGGGAAGTGAAAACTTAAATATGGCTAGCTAATATTTGTGCGTTTAACCTAGTTAATTTTGACGGTACTGACGCATACACATGAAGAGTGTTTTAGTGACATATTTAACTTAGCCAAAATCAGAGGGAACTGTATTTTATAACTTATAAAGCAAAAGGATTCTATTGTGAAAAAGACACTATCGACTATAGTTTTTTCTTCAGTTATAGTCTTAACTGGCTGTTCTTCAACGGGGGGGGAAAGTAAAAGGAGGAGCTGAAATCAAGAATACTCCTAATGGACAAGAACAAAGAATATGGGTTGAAGGGGAAGTAACGTTTGGAGCTAGGTTACTTAGAAACGCTGGAAATTTAATTGCGAGCCTAACAGGGTTTAGTTATGAAGATTGGATGGGATTAGATCCTAGTATCTATTCATTGACTATCGAAGATCCTAATTCTACTTTTACAATAGTCCAGAATAATGAGGCTATTGTGAGTGTTTATAGTGGAGGAGATTTAGTGGACTCTAAAAGGTTCAGTTTGAATAAGTCAGGAAGTGTGTTAACTTTCAGTAACTCTTCATCGGTTAAATCATGGTCACAACAATTTGTGGATATAGCGGATAAAGTGGTAGTTGAAGTGGTTGCATCGACAACTAATTTAACAGCAAACGATGTATTGGTTGCTGCAAAATGGAAAGAGCGTAATAGTATATTGTCCAGTCTTACTTATAGTGTTCCTGCATGTCCTGGAGAACAATACCCAACACCAGAACAACCATATTGCGGAAATTATTAGTAATAATTGGTGCGTGACTTTTTACTAGTCACGCTTTTTAATTGTCATGAAAACCGAAAGTCTCTCATTAGCGCTAATATTAATTCTTGTATGTGCATGTTCTTCCTCAAGAATAAGTTCGCCAAGTAATTATGAATCCAAAATTTCTCACTTTTTGAGCTTAGAAGAGAATATTAGCCTAACTTCGTTATTTACTTTACCCGGTCAAGAGTATGGGCGCTCTAATTTATTCACAAAAGAAAACGCCATAAAAATACTGAGTGTCGAAAAGGAATGGATTAAATCTAATTTTTACGTGGAGCGTAGAATCAAAGATTGTTTTGACAGTGAAATATTCAATTGGAACAGTATTGATCGCATTTTTGCCGATAAGTTATTGCCTCGTAACGAATATTTGTTCAATGTATATATCCTAGATAGGAAAAGTTTCAGTTTCAATAGTCGTTTGTCCGACAATCAAGAGTTAGACATCTACTTTGCGCTGGATGAATGTAATAAAGATGGTGCGGCTAATACATTTAAAACTATCAGAAATCAACTTGTTCATGAATTGTCACACCTGATTTTGCATTCTCAAAAAACACCAATAAAAATATCAGATAGGAAAGAAGAAGAGTATGCTCACACTTTAGAAGTATGCAATACAATTAATTCAGCTGCTTTCACAGGGCTCAATTTTAGCCAAGACTTTAATAGAAACTATTCAATAGACATTTATAAAGCCAGAAATATAGATTTCCAAAATGCAGAAAAGCTATCTGAATTAGGGAAGATAGATGCACATATTAGGGCTCAAGATATATCAGAAAGTATTATTGCTTATGAAATTGACAAAGAGTTATTCACTAACGAGTTTAAGGCACGCTTTTGTGAACCTGTTATCAAAATCTATCATATTGATTAGCTTTAGTTCCTTTGCAATTTATTCATCGGAAAACCAAGTTTTTTACGGTGAAAGAGATGAATTGATGAATATCGATTCTTGTTACGGCAATCTATGGCTTGATCACATTAAAGGTAAGAGGATAAACATTAATGACTGCAAACTATGTAGTTCAAAGTTTTCAATATCTTATAATTGCATACACTTCAAAACAAATGAACTTTGGTATGAAAAAAAGTACTTGAGTGCTTCAAGAGTGTTGGAAGCTTTCTTAAACGGAAAGTATTTAGGTAGCGAAGAACTTGGGTTTGTACGAGTCCCACTAGAAGAAAAAAGTCAACTCTTAAATTACTTATCGAAACATCGTTTCAGTGATACTAACTTATCTAAAGAAAAAAAGTTATTCTTTGATGATTTTGAAACAACAATACGAGTGGATGGTGTAGATATAAATTTTAGAATTGATACCGCCGCTAGATATTCGACTATTACCAATATTTCAGCTAATTCTTTCACAACAGGAATAGCTACTTATAGCGGTAGAGATGTAAGTGCGGAAATTGCTATTCTACAGACTGAATATGGATACCCAATTGTTTCTTTTGTTGGGTTAGGAGATAATTTACTAGGCATCGACTATTTACTTAATTTTGCTTTACTCGAATTCGCAAATGGTCTTGAAACCGATCATAACTATGAAAAAGAATTGTTTATTGATGATGCAAATATGTTTTTTGACGGTGAGATTACTATAAAAGGAGAAGTATTTAAGAGTCGTAATTTTTGTATAGATACTGGGGCAACTCAGTCTATATTGATGCCCAAGTTTTACAAGAAAGTTCGCAAATTGATAGAAAAAAAGCCTATAAAAAAGCTATCAGCGAATGAAATAGATGGTGAAATGAATCAATTGGGAAAAATAGTAGATCTTATTACTTTAGCTGTGGACGGTAATGAGATTGGTCAACCTAGGGATATTCCTATACTGTTCAGAAGCGGTACGTCCAGCATATGTGATATCATTTTAGGGAAGGATATTCTTGTAAATAGAATAAGTTATATTGATTTTGAAAACAGAAAGTTATCATTAGAGATACAAGAATAGGCTCTTATATATATGGGGTCACAAATTGAGTTAGTTCAGACTCTGGCCCCAAATAGATTGGTGCGAATGTTAAAATATTCGCCCTGAGTAGGAGGTACGACGTATCGAAGGGTAGTTAACCATTCAGACTAAAAATCACGGTAAACGTCACCAACCAAATACTAATGGCAATGATGCTTGGTCGCCAGAACACAGCCGTTTGACGCGGCTTATCCGATCGACCCGTGATAATGGTTTTAATGATATTTTCGCCTTTGAATAGGTGCCAAATTGCTGCCATCACGTGCAAGGCGATGAGTATCAGTAGCCAATCAAAATTTTGTTTGTGCAGTGCCGTTAATGTCAATGCCAGTTCGTCATTAATTAAATTATAAAGTGGACCTTCATAAAGCACTTCATCGGTACTGAACAACCCTGTTGTCAACTGCAGGCACAAGCTTAATAACAACGCGATAACCATATAGCTAGCTAATGGATTGTGGCTGACATAGTCATGGTTCTTGGTTTTTGACCGCAGGTATTCTTTTACTTTCTTGTGATGTAACGCTAGTTGGCTAAATCGAGCCGTTTGGCTGCCTATAACGCCCCAGATTAATCTGGCGATTATAAGTGCAATTAGGGCATATCCATACTGAAAATGACGCTCAAAATCCCCTTGGTCTGCGCTGTACCATAATAAACCTAGGAGAATAATTTGGCTGGCATGGAAGAGACGGATAAATCCGTCCCATACCTTATTGCTCGATGACATTACGCGTCACAGTCCATCTTAAATGCTTTGTGGCCTTGCTTGCTAGCGCTGCCAACAAGCTTTAACGCAGCCTTTTTCGCCATTGGGTTGTTTGCTTCACTTAGCTGTACAACGGCATCTTTTAATTTTTTCATGCCTTTCTTGTATTTTTCTACTAAACCTTTTTGTTCTTCAGTAAGCGAAAGGTTGTCAGAGATCTGTAATGGAATTAACTCACTGCCTTGATCAATTAATGTCAGCAAATTACCTGTTATTTCAAGCTGCTTTGACGTGTCATTTTCTTTAAGCGCCTTTTTATATGCCTTCATCGCATCTTTCATGTCACCCATGATGCCAGAGAGTTCAGTTTCACCACACTGTGGGTGAGCTGCGTAGGCAGGTGCCAAAAATGTTGTTGCTAGTAATAATGTCGCAAGTGTTTTTTTCATATTTACATTCCGGTTGTTTTTATTTGTGAGCGTTAGGTTCACATTTCTAATAATCGGATGCATCTTAGCGAGGAATTCAATTGCTGACTAGTTTAACTAGACTAATGGTCGATCTTGTACGATTAGTGTACTTATCCGCACACGAAAATTGCAGCGTTGTGTTATAACTGCCTTCACTAAGCAATAAATATTTAGCCAACATTAATTTGTTGTTTGCTATTTTTGCTGTAAATATTCTGATACATCGAAATTATATTCTCGGCAAATTGCCGAATTTTCGAGCATTTTTAAATAGAGAACACTTTTATTCCTTTTTGGAATTAAAAAGCCTTTTCTATTCTTTTTGTTTTTAAATGGAAACGTCTATTCTTGCATCATTATTTTGTAATGGGTGAATTGACGGCATGTTGTCAGATCAACAGAATTTAAATCAAACGATGTTAGACGCCAATCAACTGGCGCAGTTAAAAGACGTAACCAGTAAATTAACACCACTTCAGTTGGCGTGGGCAAGTGGTTATCTTGCAGCTAAAAGTGAAGCTGGCAACGTGTTGCCTGTCGCTGCAGCAAGCGCTGTTCAGGAAGCGTCTGTTTTGACTGTGTTATATGGTTCTCAAACGGGGAACTCGAAGGGCGTAGCTAAGGCAGTAGCAGAGCAAGCTCAGGCATTAGGTTTAACTGTTGAACTGAAAAATATGAGTGAGATCAAGCCAAAAGGCTTCAAAAATCTTACACATGTGTTGATTGTTGCCAGTACTAATGGTGAAGGCGAGCCGCCTGATGATGCCATTGCATTGCATGAATTTTTAGGTTCTAAAAAAGCCCCTAAGTTAGATCATTTGCATTACAGCGTACTTGCTCTAGGCGACAGCAGCTATGAGTTTTTCTGCCAAACAGGTAAAGATTTTGATGAATACCTGAGCAAGTTAGGCGCCAAACAAATTTCACCGCGCGTTGACTGTGACGTAGATTACGACGGCGATGCAGAGACGTGGTCGAAAGGTGTTTTAGCGCTAACAAAAGAACTACTTGGTGAGCAACAAACCGCAAGTAACGTTGTACCTATGCCAACTGCTGCGGCTGAAAGTGTTTACAGCAAAACTAACCCTTATGCCGCCGAGTTAAGCGTGAGCCAGAAAATCACTGGTCGCGACTCAGCAAAAGACGTTCGACATATCGAAATTGACCTAGGTGAATCTGGATTAACTTATCGTGCGGGCGATGCACTAGGTGTGTGGTTTGAAAATGATGACGAATTAGTCGCTGAGATCCTTGAATTGATTCAGGTTAAACCGAGTGAGCAAATTAAGGTCGGTGATGAAAATTTGGCTATCGCACAAGCACTTCGTAGCCAATTTGAAATAACGCAGTCAACGGTAAATTTCGTTGAGTTTTGGGCGAATCACACTAGCGATGAATCATTGTTAGCATTGCTAAATGATAAAGCCAAGGCGCGTGATTATACGAGCAACCATCAGATTGTTGAAATAATCAAAGTTGCACCAAAAGCAATCGACGCTCAAAGCTTCGTTGAAGCATTGCGCAAACTTACACCGCGTTTATATTCAATTGCGTCAAGTCAGGCAGAAGTGGAAGAAGAAGTCCATTTAACCGTAGGTGTGGTTTCTTATGAGCGAGATGATGTGGAGCGTATTGGTGGTGCGTCAGGGTTCCTTTCTTCACGACTAGAAGAAGGTGGCACGGTAAAAGTATTTGTTGAGCACAACGACAATTTCAGATTGCCAGAAGACGGCAATACACCTGTCATCATGATTGGGCCGGGCACAGGCGTTGCGCCGTTCAGAGCCTTCATGCAAGAGCGTGAAGCGCAAGATGCACAAGGGGATAACTGGTTATTCTTTGGTGATCAAACGTTTACACAAGACTTCTTGTATCAAGTGGAATGGCAAAACTACCTCAAGTCAGGTTTGCTGACGCGCATTGATTTAGCATTTTCTCGTGATCAGAAAGAGAAAATTTATGTACAGCATCGTTTAAAAGAACAAGCGCAAGACGTTTTTGCATGGCTTGAGCGTGGTGCACATGTTTATGTGTGTGGCGATATGAGTCGTATGGCAAAAGATGTTGAGCAGGCATTAACAGAGATAATTGCTGAACAAGGTCAAATGTCTGACGAACAAGCTGTTGACTATTTGAAAGAACTACGTAACGCGAAACGCTATCAGAAGGACGTTTATTAATGACTACCGAAAACCAAGCAGTACAATTAGTTGTTGAAGGCAAACTTGCTGATAACGAACGCTTAAAACGTGAAAGTAATTTTTTACGCGGCACGATTGAACAAGATCTAAAAGACCCCATTACCGGCGGTTTTACGGCTGATAATTTTCAGCTAATCCGTTTTCATGGCATGTACCAACAAGATGATCGTGATATTCGTGCTGAGCGTGCTAAACAAAAGCTTGAACCATTGCACAATGTGATGCTTCGTGCGCGGATGCCAGGCGGCATTATTACGCCTAAGCAATGGTTAGCGATCGATGAATTTGCCACAGATCATACAATGTATGGCAGCATTCGTTTAACGACTCGCCAAACCTTCCAGTTTCATGGGGTGTTAAAGCCGAATATTAAATTGATGCACCAAACGTTGAACAAGATCGGTATCGACTCAATCGCAACTGCTGGTGATGTAAACCGAAACGTACTATGTACTACGAATCCGGTTGAATCTGAGTTACATCAGGAAGCCTACGAGTGGGCGAAGAAAATCAGCGAGCACTTACTACCAAAAACACGCGCCTATGCAGAGATTTGGTTAGATGGTGAGAAAATTGAAGGTGGTGATGAAGAGCCAATCTTAGGCAGTAATTACTTACCGCGTAAATTTAAAACCACGGTTGTGATCCCTCCGCAAAACGATGTTGATGTACACGCTAATGATTTGAACTTTGTGGCAGTTGCCGAAAATGGCAAGTTGATTGGCTTCAATGTCCTTGTTGGTGGTGGTCTTGCAATGACCCACGGTGATAAGTCTACTTACCCAAGAAAAGCCGATGACTTTGGTTTCATTCCGCTTGATAAAACACTAGACGTTGCGGCTGCAGTGGTTACTACACAGCGTGACTGGGGAAATCGTGTAAATCGTAAAAATGCGAAAACTAAGTACACGCTTGATCGCGTTGGTACTGACGTATTTAAAGCGGAAGTAGAAAAACGCGCGGGTGTCGCATTTGCTCAAAGCAAGCCTTATGAATTTACTAGTCGTGGCGACAACATTGGTTGGGTAAAAGGGATTGATAACAAGTATCACCTAACGTTGTTTATTGAAAATGGTCGTTTGCTTGATTACCCCGGTAAACCACTAAAAACAGGTGTTGCGGAAATAGCGAAGGTTCACCAAGGTGACTTCCGTATGACAGCCAATCAAAACTTGATCATTGCGGGTGTTCCAGAAGCGCAAAAAGCGCAGATTGAAGCGATTGCTCAACTGCATGGCTTAATGAATGCGTCAACAAGTGAACAGCGCAAAAACTCAATGGCGTGTGTGGCATTTCCAACGTGTCCACTTGCGATGGCTGAGGCTGAGCGTTATTTACCGGGATTAGTAACAGACGTTGAAGGATTGTTGGCTAAGCACAAAATCCCTGATGAGCATATTATCTTGCGTGTTACTGGCTGCCCTAATGGCTGTGGCCGTGCGATGCTAGCGGAAGTAGGCTTAGTCGGTAAAGGTCCTGGCAAATACAACATGCATTTAGGGGGCAATATTGGGGGAACCCGTGTGCCGAAAATGTATAAAGAAAACATGACAGAGCAAGCAATTATCGAGGAGCTGGATAGCTTAATCGGTAAGTGGGTAGCCGAACGTGACGAAAATGAAGCATTTGGTGATTTCGTGATTCGTGCCGGCGTTATTCAAGAAGTGAAAGTAAGTAAGCGAGATTTCCATGACTAAAGTGGCAATTAATAATCGTTTTCCAGCATCTCTTCCCGAGCCGTGGTTAAATCAATGGAATGAGTTACTTGAAAAACAAAGTGCGACAGAGCGCGTAGAGTGGGCGATGGAAAATCTCCCTGGCGCTTTTGTTTTATCATCGAGTTTTGGTATTCAATCGGCTGTAATGCTGCATATGTTGACTCAAGTGGATGCTGATATCCCCGTGATCGTAACTGATACTGGGCATTTGTTTCCCGAAACCTATCAATTTATTGAGCAATTAACAGAGCGCCTGAATCTAAATCTTCATGTATATAGCGCCAAAGAAAGTGCCGCGTGGCAAATGGCGAAATACGGTGAAGAATGGAGCAGAGATTCAGACTCGTTAAAGGCCTATAATCGTCGGAATAAAGTAGAGCCATTAGAGCGAGGCTTAAGCGAACTAAACGCTAACACTTGGTTTTCAGGTGTTCGCCGACAGCAAACGTCACATCGTGAAGGCTTACCTGTTGTTAGTATTTTACGCGGTCGATTTAAAGTGCACCCAATTATCAATTGGTCAAACAAAGATGTGCATGAGTATCTAACCAAGCACAAGTTGCCTTATCACCCGTTATGGGACAAAGGTTATGTTTCGGTTGGCGACACGCATAGTACCCGCCCGTTAACTCTGGGGATGGATGAAAGTGACACGCGCTTTGCCGGATTGGCACGTGAGTGTGGTCTACATACCGATGGTGGTGGTATTTAGCCACTAAGTTAATAGAATAGAAAGCCGAGCCAGTACACCTGCCTCGGCTTTTATGTACAGGCCCTTCGACGAGCTCAGGATCGAACGGTTAAGGTATGACGTGGTGCCATGGATGGCAAGGAGCGTCGATGTACAGGCCCTTCGACGAGCTCAGGATCGAACGAGAGTATGTATTAGACTGGATGACTTAAACTAGCTTTATTCCGTTCGCCTTGAGTAGGAGGCACGACGTATCGAAGGGGGAATGTTTGTTCACGCCCTGACAATATTTAACTAAGACGTAATCGAAAAATGGTGCTGCAGGTGATGCTTCAGCAAGCTCAGGTAATCCGAATCAGGACTATCTGATATTAGTCGCGCCAATTCAACGCCTATTGGTGTAAATTTATAAAAACGCAAAATACAGTCGGATTTTGTGGTAACCAACGACAAATTTTGGCCATTGTAGTTGAAATTAACCGCTTCTTCTTTAGCCATAGGTGAAGATTCAGTTTCTTGCTCATATAGCAAATGGTTATCCGCGAGCGTCAATATATCGCTATAGCTAAAGCCACGTTGACTCAAATTTATCGTTTGTTCTCTCTGTTTATCGAAAAAATTGAGTAACCCAGGAATTTGATAGCAACCAGAAATGATACGAATATTCTTTCCTCTGTTATCTCTTACAGACAAGTGACAAGCTTTGGCTAGTAATTTTGCCTCATGAATGCTCATAGTCTTAAATGCTTGGAGGGTTTTTATCGAAAAAGCGCCCGGTTGTGAGAGTTCGCCTGCCAGAATTTTCGCCCAGAGATCTTGCATGACGTTGCTGCTTATGTCTTCAGCAAGCTTGGTAAACTGAGAAAACCAATCAGGATCGGCGCGTTCAGCAGCTTCTTCGGTAGAACAATACGGGATAGCTTTATGAACAATGGATTCAAGGTTTTGTTGTTTGCGTAATCGACTAATTCGCGCACGCTTTGAGGCGCGATCTTCGAGCGGCATTTGCTTTTGTTGTTCCAACATGCCCCCGTCAAGAGCGAATGTTCGGGCTAGCGATAATAGCTGCATCTGAGTTGAGTGACTATTCGTTTTACGATCGGTTGTTTGTTGTGTGGCCTGAGTGACAACCTCTGTTTTACTATCGCCATCTGTGCTTGAAACTACTGGAGTGTTTGTCTTGGGCGGGGTAACTTTCATCATAACTCCTTTTCGCTACCAGTAACCGTCGAGATAATTCGCTTTACTGCATGCTACGCCTATTATTTCTTGGGGTCGAGCCTAAAAAATAATTATCTTTATTTACAATAGTGATCAATTGCAATATATCCACTAAACTTTACTGATAGTTAACATACCATTGATAGAATTCATTTTATTGTATTGTTTTGTTGAATAATGTTTTAGTGACTCTTATTATGTAGAAGATAGTACACTAAAATTCATAAAAATATTCGTTACTTTTACGATTTGATAATAGGCCAATTTCGTATTGGGTTTTGAGGGCAATATGCAGGTTTCTGAAGATACTAACGACGATTTTTTGTTTATCGATGATAGTGACGAAGATGAAATTCTTGATGAATCGGGCGCGGATACATGGAAAGTACTGATAGTCGATGATGACCCTGAGATACATTCAGTAACTCAGCTAGCATTGTCTGACCTTGTCGTTTTAGGTAAGCGGTTAGAATACATTCATGCGTATTCAGGTAGAGACGCTTGCCAGCTGATTGAGCAGCACAATGATATCGTATTAGTGCTACTCGATGTTGTCATGGAAACTGACGATGCGGGCCTAAATGTTGTTAAACATATTCGAGAAACGTTGCTGCGCCAAGATATTCGTATTGTTCTTAGAACAGGGCAGCCTGGGTATGCGCCGGAAGAGAGCGTAATTAAAGATTACGACATCAACGATTACAAAACTAAAACAGAACTCACCCGCCGAAAACTCGTTACCACAGTTTACGCTGCTATCCGCTCTTACCAACAAATTGATACCGTTACCCAAAACCGCACAGGCTTAGAAAAAATCATTGCCTCATCGGCTGATTTACTTGAACTGCATTCTGTACGCGAATTTGCTGAGGGCGTTCTGACCCAAATTAATAAACTGGTAACGGCAAATACCAGTGTGTTCTGCGCGCGGGGGCAAGGTATTGTTGAAGGCGCGGACGACTTAAGCCTGTACATTCTAGGCCAGCAAGGATTGTCATCAATTCTAGTGAGTCAGAAACTAGATACGCTTAAAAACTTATCTGTACAAAATCAAATTTCTACGTGTTTTCAGCACAAACAGCATCAATATGAATCAGGTGGTGTTGCGCTTTACCTTAGCAGCGGTGGTTTTAGAGCGGTTGTTTATTTAGAATTAATTGGCGCATTATCGGATATTGAACGTCAGTTGCTTGAAGTGTTCATGACTAATATTGCCGTTGGTTATGAAAATGTTCATTTGTTTCAAAAACTACGCAATGCGGCTTACAAAGATTGGCTGACCGACTTACCAAATCGTCTTGAGTTTGTTAATTTACTCGATGAATTTGGCCAAAGCCAAGACAACAATCTAGTAGCAGGACTAATCGACATCAATCACTTTAGTGATATCAACGACGGCTTAGGACAAGATGTAGGTAACCAGCTACTCATGGCTGTAACTTCGCGCTTGAAAGCGTTAGGGGAACGTTGCCAGTTTGCTCGAGTTGGTGCCGATGTGTTCGGCATTATTGGCCCGAATGATTGTGTTACGCCGGAAAAACTTGTCGACTTATTTACCGAGCCGTTTTCTGCTGGTGAGCAATTCTTACCTATCAATGCCACCATTGGTTTATGTACTAAGGAAGATGCGGCAACTCGCGGCGTTAAAATTCTTAATCAAATTAACATTGCACTTAATCTTGCCAAAAAGAGCCACCAAGATCATTTTGTCTATTACAAAAGTGAAATGGAAGAGAAGACTTTATGGCGTCTCGACAAGATCCGTCAATTGCGTACAGATTTTGCTGAAGGTCGCCTAGAGCTATGGTATCAGCCACAATTAAGTTTAGAAACTGGTAAAGTAATTGGGGCGGAAGCACTGCTACGTTGGAAAACAGTTGACGGGAAATTTATATCACCTGCCGTTTTCATTCCATTAGCCGAATACTCTGGGTTGATTATTGACATTGGTGATTGGGTAATTCATCAAGCATGTAAGCAAATTAAAGAACTAACGCAGCAAAATTATGATCATGTTGGCATTTCGGTAAATGTGTCTATTCCGCAATTCAAGCGTGATAACTTTGTAGATAATATTATTGGGGCTATTAAAGAGCATCAAGTGCAGCCCAGCAAACTTGAACTGGAAATCACTGAAAACATTTTAATGGATGAGCCGCAAGTGGTTATCGATGCTTTAGTTCGTTTAAAGCGTGAAGGCATCAGTATCGCACTAGATGATTTTGGCACGGGGTATTCATCTCTCAGCTATTTACAAAAACTTCCTTTAGATCGTCTAAAAGTTGATAGATCATTTGTTACCGATATTACTCAACCGGGCGAATCTTTGATCGCCGACACGATTATCAATTTAGGCAAGCAGATGAACCTCAAGGTTATCGCTGAAGGTATCGAAGACGAGCAGCAGCAAGCACATCTAAAAGCGCAAGGTTGTCACGAAGTGCAAGGATTCTTCTATGCTAAACCCATGCCTAGCGACGAATTTTTAGCTTTCTTAAAGGATAACAGTTAGGTTACATTGCTCATTGTTATTCGATTTTTCTTGAATGTTGCAATGCAAGCTGAAATAAAAAGCACAATGATTTCATTGTGCTTTTTTATTGGTGCTAGTTAACTGTTGAAGATAACTTCTTGAGTTCTTTATGTCGTAATTCAATGCCCGGTTCAGGATTTACCGGTATTAGTGAAGACAAAATCAATGAACACAGCGCAAATCCAGCACCTACATAAAATACCCAAGAAGGGTTGGTTAACCATACCAACCCTAATAACGCCGGAATGAAAACGGCAGCGATATGATTAATTGAGAAACTCACCCCTGCTGTTGCGGCAATATCTTGTGGTTGCGCTATCTTTTGAAAGTAAGTTTTTATGGCAATCGCCAAAGCAAAAAACAGGTGGTCAATCACATAGAGAACAGCGGCTAATGTAGCGTTTTCGGCCAAGCCGTACGCGATAAACAGAATGAACAATCCTATATATTCAATTCGTAGTACAGTGCGTTCGCCAATTATGCCAATTAGTTTGCCTATCTTTGCAGCAAACAACCAGTTGAACACGTAGTTAATGAGATACAGTAGACTAATTTCAGCCACGCTATAATGAAACTTTTCCACCATCAAGAAGCCCGCAAACACCACAAAGATCTGCCTTCTCGCACCGCTAAAAAATGTGAGTGCGTAAAACAGCCAGTAGGACTTCCTCAATACAATTCCTTTGTGTTGCTCGTGAGTGATAGGAAAAGATTTAAAGCTCATAGCAATAAACAACGTCATTACTAGTGCGGTGCCACCAAATAATAGGTAGGTGGCTTGGTAGCTCCACGCCCAAGTATCCATCAATAGGTAAATTGAGCCAAATGCAATTAAAGAGGCCGCTGATTTCGCGGCTAACATGCGTCCCATAAAGTGCGCAGTTTCTTCTTTTTTCATCCACTGCATTGTCAGTGATTGATTGACAGTTTCGTAATAATGAAAGCCAATCGACATGATTATGGTAGTAATATACAAGCCATACTCAGTAGGAAAGTAACCTGTAATTGCAACACCAAAAGCCGTTATGCCGAGAGATAGTACAGCTAATTTTTGCTCCTTGATAAACAATAAAACATAGATAGCAGTAAATGCCAAAAAGCCAGGGATTTCACGTAGGCTTTGTAGAATGCCAATTTCTTTACCTGTAAACGCGGCCTTCTCAACAACAAAGTTATTGAGCAATACCATCCACACAGAAAAGACGAGTGGCAAAATAAACGCCATAGCAAGTAGCAGGTTTTCAGGTTTATTCGTGAAATTTGTTAACAGCTTCATTAGTATGTTCCCTAAAACCCCTTCGTTGTGGTCATGGTTAACGCTAGTAAAATCAATAATGTAGCAAGGCGGTATTCAGCTCGAAATATATGTGAACAATAAATAAAAATTTTGTTACATTTTAGCTTGCTTCACACGTGATTCACCTTGTAATGATAAATGAGGCGATTTATATTGATTCTAACACGAATACTTGGCGTCAAATATTAGCAATATAAGACGTATAAGAAAAATAAGAAATAAAACAAACGACAGCAGCAAAAGGAGGTTCAATGATAAAAATTGAACATGTCAATCGCCACTATGGATCGGGTGAGACGCAAGTGAATGCATTGTCTAATGTGTCATTACAGATTAACAAAAATGAATTTGTTGCCATCATGGGAACGTCTGGGTCAGGTAAGTCGACTCTGATGAACATATTGGGATGTCTGGATTCACCAACATCGGGCGAATATTGGCTTGATGGAAACTCTGTAAAAGCCATGGATGATATTGAACTATCCCGCATTCGTAATCAAAAGATTGGATTCATATTTCAAACATTTCATTTGTTACCTCGATTGACTGCACTCGAAAACGTGATTTTGCCACTGCGTTATACCGACACATCACCAGAAGAGGCGAAAGAGCGCGGCGCAGAAATGTTGGCAAAGGTTGGTTTAACTGAACGTGGGCATCATAAGCCATTTGAAATGTCTGGGGGGCAACGCCAGCGTGTTGCAATCGCAAGGGCGCTGGTTAACCGGCCTAGTGTGATATTTGCGGATGAACCAACCGGTAACTTAGACTCTAAAACTTCATATGAAATTATGGATTTACTCTGTGATTTACATAAGCAAGGACAGACCATCGTGATGGTAACGCATGAAGATGATATTGCTTCATATGCCCAACGTACGATACGCATGAAGGATGGTCAAATTATGGAGGATAGCCTGTGTCAGGTCGCGTAATATCACTTATCTCTCTACTTTTTATCTTTAACTGCAGTGCCTCAACGCCTGTTGTACTAACAGGGCAGATCAAGGCAAGTGACAATCAAACGTTTTATGCGCCAAAGAGTGATACTTGGCAAGTACAAGTACAGTGGATGAAACCTGAAGGAGAAATAGCAGAAAAAGGCGAGCTCGTGGTCGTGTTTGACAGTGGCATGATCCAAAATACGATTGAGCAAGAAAAGGTGAGTTTGCATGCAGCGAAAGAAGAACTTCATCGTACTAAAAGTTCGGCAAAACAAGCTATGTTAGAAAGCGAATTTGCGCAAAAGCGCACCGCACTGCTGTTAGAGAAAGCGAAAATAGACGCCAACATAGGGCAGGAACATATAAGCCAGTATGATTATGAGCAAAATCAACTCAACTATGAAAAGGCGGTAGTGGCCAATGCCAAAGCTAAAGAGCAACTCGCGCAAACTAAGATCAAAAATCAGGTCGATATTAAGAAGCAAGAGATTACGGTATTAAAGCTGGAAGAAAGCTTGCGTTATAACGAAGCAAGACTTGCCAAAATGAGTCTCAGCGCAGAGCGCAGTGGCCCTGTACTATATGCTAACCATCCTTGGAATGGTGAAAAAGTATTTGTTGGTATGACAGCTCAGCCCTCATGGAAAATCGCCGAGATTCCTTCAATGAATGGTTTATACATTGAATCTTGGGTGCATGAAGTTGACTACAAGCACATGATAAAAGGCAAACAAGCCGCGATAAAACTAGATGCGTATCCTGCACATACTTTTTCAGCGAGCATAGATGAAATTTCGACGCAACCCGAAGAGAGAAAAGATTGGGGAAATGACGTTTACTATCGGGTTAGGTTCCAATTTGAGCGCCAACCGGATATTTCACTCGTTCCTGGCATGAGCGTTCAAATAGCATTAGCAGGAGCTGCGTCATGAGAAAAGCTATACTAATTTCTTTATTCTTACTTGTAGGCTGTGGCGAAGACAATATCACCACAGTTGAGCGCAAATCTTTGGACGTAGTGGTCAATGCGAGTGGTGAGTTAGAATCAAAAACTACAGCAATCATAGCGCCACCATCAGTTTCGCGCATGTGGCAATATAAAATTAACTTCTTGATCCCCGAGAATACCCAAGTGACTAAGGGAACAGCCGTGGTGTCGTTTGATGATAAAACAGTTAGTGACTCACTAACTGACAAAAAATCTGAACTAGAACGCGCACAAAAAGAACTTGAAAACAAACGACTTAAAGAAGAAGAAACTGAAGAAGAACTTGTCCTTGCGGCTGCTGAAATGGACATGGAATACGAAAAAGCAAAACGACGGGCAGAAATTGTTGATAACAGTCGTTCGGAAAATGACCGTAAGAAAGTAGCAATAGATTTTACCATTGCCGAAAATGATCTATTTCTTGCAAATGAAAAACTGAAGTTTCATCGTGAAAATACCAAACTTAACCTCAAGCTAGCGCAAGGAAAAGTCGATAGACTTACCGCTGAAGTTAACGGTCTACTGCACGATATGGAGCGTCTTAAAGTCGTCGCACCAATAGACGGTATGGTGATTTACAAAGCCAATTGGCAGGGGGAAAAGCCTGCGGTAGGAGAGAGTGTGCAATTTGGCCAGCCAGTTATTGAGCTTTCGGTTATTGAAGAAATGCAAATTAAAGCGCAAATCAACGAGCCTGACAGTGGCAAAGTGAAAGTAGGGCAACTAGTCAAAGTCGTTGTAGATGGTGCGCAAGAATATGCGTTCAATGGCAAAGTTGAAAGTTTGGGCAGAGTTTTTCGCGATAAATCTTATCAAGACAAACGACGAATAGTCGATGCAATCATATCGTTTTCGCCAACAGAAGATTTTGTTGCTCGACCGGGTATGTCAGCCCGTATTGAAATTATCACTAATTCCCTAAATAACGTTTTGGCGATTCCAGCCGATAGCATTCGCTATCAAGATGAGCAGCCGATGGTTACCGTAAATTCAACTTTTTCTAGTGAACAGCGAACTATCAAAGTTGAGCAAGTCGTAGGTAATAGCGCTATTGTCAGCGAGGGATTGAAAGAGAATGAGGAGATAGTGCTGTGAAAACTCGTCTAAAAAGTGTGGTTGCGAGCATTATCTTCATTGGCTTGAGTGCCTGTTCTGATAGCGTTGAAAAACCACTGGTTTACCAAGTAAACAAACAGACTGTTGCGGTGAATGTGCCCGCAAAAGGTGAGCTTTTTGCCGCCAAGGCAACGGTGATCACTACGCCTATCACCAGTAACGGTGTACAAAATATTGCATGGCTTGCCCCTGAATTTTCCCGCGTGAAAAAGGGCGATGTAATCGTACGATTCGATGGCGAGGCAATGCAGGTTCAAAGCCAAAAGAAACAACATGAGCTGGCAATTACTGAACAAGATATCTTGGAAAAAAACGGTGCGTTAGAGCAACAGTTGTCCATTATTAATAAAGACATTGGGGTTGTTGACAAAGAAAAAGACTTTGCTGATAGATTTTCTATTGAAGATATCCGCATACGCTCAAAACTCGATATTCTTGAATCGATGCAGAACAAGGAATATCTGGGCACCAAGCAAGCGTACCTTCAATGGAAGAATGAAAGTTTTAGCGAAAGTTCTGAAGGTGAGATAGGTTTGCTCAACATGCAACAACAACAGCATCAGGCAAAAATCAATCAACTCGCAGAAGGACTCACTCAGTTGGAAGTGTTGGCACCACATGATGGCTTGTTAGCATACAAAGCAAACTGGCGTGGTGAAAAACCACGCGCTGGACAATCCCTATGGCCTGGGCAAAAAATCGCTGAGCTTCCGGATGTTAGTGACATGAAAGCTAAATTGCATGTCGCTGAAAGCGAGGCTATTGGGCTGAAAGAGGGGCTAGAAGTGACTTTTTATTTGAATGCTCATGCAGACAAAGAATTCAAAGGAACTATTGAATCAGTCGCTACGTATCCCAAATCCATCAAACGTGGCGATCCAAGAAAATATTACGAGGTAACGGTGACGCTAGCAGAGCAAGCCCCATCGCTATTTGTGCCGGGTCGAAAACTTGCTGCAACCATTGGTGTTCATGCCGCGAGTGAAAAGCTAGTGGTGCCGCTGCAAAGTATTCACACCGCTGAAAATCAGCATTTTGTTTATGTATATCAAAATGGTGATTTTAACAAAGTTCAGGTCGAACTCGGTATCGCTAACTTAAGCGTGGTAGAAGTGGTAAATGGCATAAGCGAAGGGCAAGAAATCGCGTTAACAAATATGGAGCAAGGGTCATGAAATACCTTAACATGCTAAAAGATACTTGTGCAGAACTTGCCCAACACAAACTAAGGACCTTGTTAACTTTATTGGGGATGATTTTTGGTGTTGGAGCCGTCATTGCCATGCTCAATATCGGTGAGGGGGCTGAGCGTGAGGCGCTGAAAATGATCGATACCATGGGCTTGCAAAACCTGATTGTTGAAGCCAAATCCTTTGAAGAAAAAGAGCTAAAGGAGCAGCGTAAGCATTCATCTGGGCTGTCAATTCGCGATGGTGAAGTGAGTGTAGAGTCATTGCCTTTCATTGAGCAGTACAGTGCGGAAAAAGTCATTGATACATACTCTATCTTTAGTGCACACGGTAAAAGTGATGGCGAGGCCGTTGGCGTTAGTCCAAACTTTTTTGAACTGTCTGCGTATGAGGTGAGTGAAGGGCGCGTGTTAAATGTGTCGGATGACCGCCATTTTGCACAAGTCGCGCTTATTGGCGCGGCAATGTCAGACCAACTGTTCCCAATGGGAAATGCCATTGGGCAATATATCAAAATTAATCACTTATGGTTTGAAGTGGTCGGGGTTTTGCAGCGTCCTTACCTGAAAAAAGAGGAGTTTCAAGGGATAAAACTTGGCGGTGAACAGCATCGGGTTTTTGTGCCATTAACTACTGCTATCCATAAGTTTCCAAGCAAGTTGCTCGAAAGCGAAGTGTCTAGTTTGAAATTACAAGTGAGCAAAGATGTAGACCCAGTAAAAGCTGCACAGGCTGTAAGTCACTTGTTGACCAGGCGACACAATGACGTCAACGATTTTGAGTTAATTGTGCCTGCGGCTTTGCTCGCACAGCAAAAGCAAACCCAGCAGATATTCAATATCGTGATGTCGTGTGTTGCGGGTATTTCGTTGCTTGTTGGTGGCATTGGTATCATGAATATCATGCTGGCAACGGTATTAGAGCGCACTAAAGAAATTGGCTTGCTGAGAGCCATCGGTGCAACGCAAAAAGACATCCAAACACAATTTATTGCAGAGAGTTTCACGATTTCGATTCTTGGTGGAATACTAGGGGTGGTATTTGGTATTTTACTGTCAGAGCTGATCTCATTTTATTCGGAATGGGCAGTATCTTGGTCGCTTGGTGCCATTGTGCTGTCGTTCTCAATATGTGCAATGGTAGGGGTTGTATTTGGTGTGTATCCAGCGGTAAAAGCGTCGAAGCTTGATCCAATTGATGCGCTGCAAAGTGATTAATGCGATTATAGCGAGAATGCACAGGAGAAGCCGATGAATTCGGCTTTTCTATTTAATTTATCTCATAGCGAATCAAGCAACTTATTACTCTCACCATAAGCTTAGCCCTTTATATTCATAGCGAGTTGTTTAGTTTGATACGTTCGATTAAAACGCCCGTTTAAAATATTTGCTTTTCATTTTGTTTCAAGGCACACTCAGTCGACTATTATTAATAACAACCGAAAATTCACCCAAAAATATGTGAGGAGACAGGCATGTTATTTCAGGGCAAAAGCCTTTCTGCCGAGTTACTGGAAGACGGTATCGTTGAATTTAAATTTGACGCTGAAGGTTCAGTAAATAAGTTCGATCAGGCAACATTTGAAGAATACATTGCAGTAGTAAATGCAATTAATAATTGTAGCGAAGCAAAAGGGGTACTCGTTACTTCAGGTAAATCAGCTTTCATCGTTGGCGCTGATATCACCGAATTCTTAGAAACATTCAAGCAGCCAGAAGAAGCCCTAATCCCTTGGGTGAAAAAAGCCTCTGACGTTTTCGATTCATTTGAAGATATTCAATTACCAACTATCGCAGCTATTAATGGCTTTGCCTTAGGTGGTGGTTGTGAGATGACACTCGCCTGTGATTTTCGTATCGCAGACACCACAGCCTCTATTGGCTTGCCTGAAGTCAAATTGGGCTTGATGCCAGGTTTCGGTGGTACGGTTCGTTTACCACGTTTAATTGGTGCTGATAATGCGATTGAGTGGATGTCGACAGGTAAAGCGCATAAGCCAGCACAAGCATTTGCTGTGGGTGTATTAGACGCTGTAGTTGAACCTGAGCAGTTACGTTCGGCAGCCATTAAAATGTTGAAAGACGCGATTGCCGGTAAGTTAGACTGGCGCGCTAAACGCCAGCCTAAGCTTGAGCCGTTGAAATTGTCCCCTACTGAAACAGTGATGACATTCAACACCTGCAAAGGCATGATTGCAGCAAAAGCGGGCAAACACTATCCGGCACCTATGCTGACGGTAAATACGATTGAAGCTGCGGCAGGATTAGATCGTGCTGGTGCGATGGCGCTTGAGAATCAGGGCTTTGCCAAATTAGCAAAAACAGAAGCCGCAACGGCACAAATTGGTTTGTTCATGGCCGATCAGGTGATCAAAGGCAAAGCGAAAAAAGCAGCCAAAACCGCTACCAAATCAGTGGAGCGCGCAGCTGTTTTAGGCGCAGGTATTATGGGCGGTGGTATCGCTTATCAGTCTGCGTCTAAAGGTACACCAATTGTCATGAAAGACATTAACAACAATGCGCTTGATCTTGGCTTAACTACTGCAGCAGGTTTGCTGAGTAAGCAAGTTGAGCGTGGTCGTATGGACGCGAAAAAGATGGCTAAAGTACTCAACAACATTACGCCAACTTTAAGTTATGACAGCGTGAAAGATGTTGATATTGTGGTCGAAGCGGTAGTTGAAAACCCAAATGTGAAAGCAGCTGTCCTAGCCGAAGTAGAAGCACAGGTAGCAGATGATGCTGTTGTTGCATCAAACACTTCAACGATTTCAATTGATTTACTGGCGGAAAGCGTTAAGCGCAAAGACAAGTTCTGCGGCATGCACTTCTTCAACCCAGTGCACAAAATGCCATTAGTAGAAGTCATTCGTGGTAAAGAAACTTCCGACGAAACTGTTGCTACGGTAGTAGCGTACGCCGCTAAAATGGGTAAATCACCGATTGTGGTTAATGATTGCCCAGGCTTCTACGTAAACCGCGTATTGTTCCCTTATTTTGCGGGCTTTAGTCAATTATTACTTGAAGGTGCTGATTTCACTGCCGTCGATAAAGTGATGGAAAAACAGTTTGGCTGGCCTATGGGCCCTGCTTATTTACTTGATGTTGTGGGTATTGATACCGCAGATCATTGCACAGGCGTCATGTCGGCTGGATTCCCAACTCGCATGAAGAAGATTGAAAATGATCCTGTGAGTTTGTTATATCGTGAACAGCGTTTTGGCCAGAAAAATGGTGCCGGCTTCTATGACCATGGAAAAGACAAGCGAGGTCGTCCAACCAAAGCACCTGCAGAAAAAGCGTATGAGCTATTTGCAAGTGTTACAAACGACAAGCAAGAATTCACAGCTGATGAAATTATCGCTCGCTTGATGATCCCAATGGTGAATGAAGTGGTACGCTGTTTGGAAGAAGGGGTAGTAGATACCGCCGCTGAAGCAGATATGGGCTTGATTTACGGCTTAGGTTTCCCTCCGTTTAGAGGTGGCCCTATTCGTTACCTAGAAACATTAGGTTTAGATAAGTTCATTGAAATGGCCGATAAATTCGCGCATTTAGGTGAAATTTATCAAGTGACTGATGGTATGCGTGAAATGGCGGCGTCAGGCAAGTCTTACTTCAACACCGACGTAAAAACAGCGTAAGCTTAGGAGAATAACATGAAAGAAGTCGTGATTGTCGATTGTATTCGTACACCGATGGGACGCTCCAAAGCGGGTGTTTTTAGAAACGTACGTGCAGAAGCTTTATCTGCACACTTAATGCAACAATTATTGGTACGTAATCCCAACTTAGATCCTGCATTAATTGAGGATATTATTTGGGGTAACGTGAAGCAAACTAAAGAGCAGGGCTTTAATATTGCCCGTAATGCTCAGTTACTAACAGATATTCCAAAATCTGTTGGCGCGGTAACGGTAAACCGTTTATGTGGTTCTTCAATGCAAGCACTACATGATGCAGCTACGAGTATCATGGCTGATCAAGGCGATGTGTTTATCGTGGGCGGTGTAGAGCATATGGGTCACGTACCTATGATGTACGATGTTGATTTTGATCCGGCACTAAGCAAATACATTTCTCGCGCTGCGGGCAACATGGGTTTAACTGCAGAGCTCCTAGGACGCCAACATGGTGTTACGCGTGAGCAGCAAGATGCTTTCGGTGCGCGCTCACATCAACGTGCTCATCAGGCAATGTTAGAAGGTCGTTGGGCAAATGAAATTGTTGCAACCGCAGGCCATGATGACACTGGTGCATTAGCGATGATTGAACATGATGAAGTTATTCGCCCGGAAACAACAGTAGAAACGTTATCTGGGCTACGCCCGGTATTTGATCCAGCAAACGGTACAGTAACGGCAGGAACGTCGTCTGCGCTTTCTGATGGTGCATCGGCGATGCTAGTAATGTCTGCTGACAAAGCTAAAGCACTTGGCTTAACACCTAGAGCGAAGATTCGAGGTATGGGAGTTGCAGGTTGCGATCCATCTACTATGGGTTACGGACCGGTGCCAGCCACTAAGAAAGCACTTAAACGTGCTGGCTTAACGCTGGAAGATATTCAACTGGCAGAATTTAACGAAGCGTTCGCTGCGCAAGCGTTATCTTGTGTTCGTGCATTAGGCTTAGAAGACAAGATGGACGATATGATCAACCTTAACGGCGGTGCGATTGCGTTAGGTCATCCGCTGGGCTGTTCAGGTGCGCGTATCTCGACGACTTTGATCAACTTAATGGAAGGGCAAGACGTTAACATTGGCTTAGCCACTATGTGTATTGGTTTAGGTCAAGGTATCGCAACGGTATTCGAACGCGTTTAACCGTTAAACTTCTTAGATAATATGAAAAAGCGATGGGTTTTAGCCCATCGCTTTTTTTTCGGGTGAACGGAAGGTTAGTTCCCGTTCGCCATGAACCGGACGCACGACGTATCGCAGTGTGCGTGCCTCCCAGTTCACCTAATTCAAGATTACGTAATTCAATATTACCTAAACATGGCCAAACACATTTCTTTCACACTAGGCTCTTTGCCATACATCGTCATTCCTGATTTAAACAGCTTACCGGCGGCTGTACGCATCCAATAACAAGCTAATAAACCAAGTGCCAGAGATAGCAGCGGCTCCCAAAGGGCAACGTCAACTAGCGACATTTTTACTGGCATGGCAACAAATGATGTGATCGGTAAATAACTTAATACCGCCAATGCCCAACCACTAGGCGTGTCCATAGTGATAAAGGTTATGATGAGTGGTAACAATGGTATCAGCATAATGCTGGTCTTGGCGCTATGATTAGGATCGTCAATCGCAGCAGCAACTGCCGCCATAAAGGCCGTGCATAAATATAGCCCCATGCATGCGAACAGCATAAACCAAGGGAGCATTTGCCAGTCAATAATCGACAGATCAAACGAACCGTTGTAAACCACAACAGAAAAGAAAGCGTAACTGATCATACTCGTTATCAGCATTGTTATCATGGCTTTTACCGCATGGAACAACTGACCTAATATTTTACCGTCAATCCAGGTTTGAGCGTTCATACAGGCATATAACTGCTCGGTTACGCGCTGTTGTTTCTCGCCAGTGATGCTGACAAAAATCAATCCGAATGAAGTAAAAATACCCACACACATCAACACGATAAGACCAATGGCAGTAAAAGTCGCAGGGCTATTTTCTGACTTAATTGATTGATCAAGGTAAACGTTTTCAATTTGTGCTGACAGCTGAATGGCTGCAAGTTGCTCAGGCGCAAGCCCTAAGCTCTTCGCATAGTTGAGCGTAAATTGTTGTTGAAGAATAGGGGTTAATTGATTCAACCATTTTTGTTTATCACGGCTATGCACAACCACCTTTGCAGGTGACGGCTGTGCTGTATTGGTTGCTAGTTCATTTTGCAATTCCAAAACCGCATGCCATTCCTCGTTTTCTTGAAGCTGTGTGAGCAATGCCTTGGTTGGTTCATCGGATGAAATAAACTTAAATTCACCTATTTGTTGGTTTGCCATAGCCAATTGGCTTGGCACAACAACTTGATATAAAGTCTCGGTGTCGTCTTTGACTTGTTGCCACACGAAAATAATAAGGCCAAATGCAAGTAAAATAAGTTTTGAAACAAGCTCTTGCTTCCATTTGAAAAAGTGCATGAACTCCCATTTAGCAACGAGAAGCGTTTGTTTTGTAGAAGAGTTTTTACCAGACATCTTAAGCAGCTCCGTGGTTTTCAATGGCGTTTAAATAAAGTTGGTGAAGGTCAATTTTGGCGCTTTGTAAGCCAACAATTTCTCCAAGCTTTGTTAATTGGTCAATCAGTTCGTTCACCATTTGATTGTGCTTTAAACGCACTTTAATTTTTACGTCGTCAATGTGGTGAAGTTCAAATGCTGCAAGCTGTTCTTGTGCGTGCACTTTATCAATACATGCTTGATATTGTGCGGTAAGTTCAAGTGAAGTATCAGCTTCGCTTTGAATTTGCTCCAGCGAGCCATAAAACACTTTTTCACCTTTGTTCATTAGCAGCATTCTGTCGGCAAGCTTTTCTACCATCGCCATTTGGTGCGCACTGAGCAGTACCGTCATACCTTTAGCTTTTAATTCAGAGAGAAACTGCACGACCTTTTCCTGATTAACCGGATCCAAACCAGAAAAAGGCTCGTCAAGAATTACCCACTTGGGTTTATGTAACACAGCAGTAATCAGCTGAACCTTTTGCTGATTACCTTTAGAAAGTGATTTGAGTGGCTGGTCATGGCGGTCAGATAAGTCGAAACGCTCAAGCCAGTATTCCGCTTCTTTAATCGCATCTGATTTTGCGACTCCATGCAATTGCGCAAAGTACAGTAGGTTTTTCATGACCGACTTTTCAGGGTATAGACCGCGATCTTCAGGCAAATACCCTAAGTTGTGACTTGGAATCGCAGAGTGTTCTTGTTGACCATCACGAACAATAATTTGACCTGAATCAGGGGAGGTAAACCCTACCAGCATGCGCACAAGAGAAGACTTTCCTGCGCCATTGGGGCCAAGTAAGGCAAATATTTCTCCTTCGTTTACCGTGAGAGATAGTGATTTGATTGCCGTGACATTGGCGTAAGTCTTTTTAACGTTATCGACAACGAGTTCCATTTATATTCCTTCAACTTGTTGGTGAGCTTTAGTCCGCGTAGTCTCAGTGATAACAATTTTATTACAATATTTTTCAATTAATTTTTTACGGTCGAAAATGAAGTACGTCTGATAAACGTGCTAAATCATCGATTTGAATGATATGAGTGGTTGTTTATCCAACTGAATACGCTAGAATCGGCAGTTCTAATAAAAATAGTGATGAGGAAACTATGCGAAAACTAACCCCTGTTTTAGCGCTTGCAATGGGAATGTCGGCAACTTCTGTGTTTGCCAGTGACACTATTACCATTGAAGATATACCCAAAATTCAATCAGTTATTCAAAGTACGGTAAGCCCAGATGGTGATTGGGTGGCATTTACCCGTTCAGTACCGCGTACCCTGTATGTCGACAAAGATGGTCGTAATTTCAGTAACTTGTTCTTAGTGAATGACAAAGGGGAAGAGAAACCGTTCATCACAGGCAGGCAAAGTGTTAGCAGCTTACAATGGTCTGCTGACGGCCAATTCGTATACTTCCTTGCCAAATTTAAAGAAGATAAATTCACCAAGCTTTACCGAATTCCGGTCAATGGTGGTGAACGTCAGGCGGTATTAGCACTAAAAGACAGCTCTATTTCCAGCTATCAGCTAAACCCAGATGGCAAAACTGTTGCGTTACTTGCTATGCCTGCAAAAGATAAGTCCGAGAAAAAGCTTAAGGAACTAGGTTTTAAAGCCGAAGTTTATGAAATGGGGCTTAAAAACAAGCAGTTGTTTATCACTGATTTAGCGGTTCAAGCGAAACCTGTTACTTTGGACGCCGTGGGTGTTGAACAATATGTGAGTCAAGTAAATTGGTCTCACGACGGCGAACAGTTGCTAATCAAAACACAAGCGTCAGCATTGATTGACGACTCGTATATGAAGTCGCAATGGCACGTGCTTGATGTAGACCAGCAAAAAGTCACGATGTCTTTTGCTACCGAAGGCAAGTTGGGCACGGCTGAGTTTTCACATGATGATAAATACATCGCGATTATTGGTGCGCAAGATAAACATGACCCTGCTACAGGACGCTTATATTTAGCTGAAGCCAATACAGGTAAAGTAAGCGAATGGTTACCTGATTTTAAAGGGCACGTAAGCGATATTGAGTGGGCAAATAAATCAAATAGCTTGCATTTCGTTGCGAATATTGGCACTCAAAGTGTGGTAGCAACCATAAAGCCAGGTTCGAAGAAATATAAAACGTCTGTGAAAGCGGGCAAGATGATTGCGTCTAACTTGTCTATTTCAGATTCAGACAAAACCATTGCTTTTAAAGGCCATACAGCTACGCATCCAAACGAAGTGTTTATGTTGCGTGGACGCAGCAAAACAACACGTTTAACCGATTCAAATGAATGGCTAAACGATAAGCGCTTTGCCAAGCAAGAAACGATTTCGCTAAAAGCGCGTGACGGTGTTGAAATTGACGGTGTACTAATCTACCCACTTGATTACAAAAAAGGTGAGCGTTACCCGCTTATTATGTCTGTACACGGTGGTCCAGAAAGCCATGATAAAGACGGTTGGTTAACGGCATATTCTCGTCCGGGTCAAATGGGCGCTGCGCGTGGTTATGCAGTATTTTACCCAAATTACCGTGGTTCAACGGGTAAAGGTGTTGAATATTCTAAGCTAGGTCAAAACGATTATGCTGGTAAAGAATTCAACGACTTAGTTGATTTCAAAAACCACTTAGTTGACATGGGTTTAGTTGATACTAAGCGTGTAGGTATTACTGGTGGTTCATATGGTGGTTATGCGTCTGCATGGGCGGCAACCAAATTAACTGACCATTTCGCTGCGAGCGTAATGTTTGTAGGTATTTCTAACCAATTATCTAAGTTTGGTACGACCGACATTTCTAACGAAATGCATTTAGTACACGCACGCTCTTATCCTTGGGATAAGTGGCAATATTACTTAGAGCGTAGCCCTATTTACTGGGCACATCAGTCAAAAACACCATTACTAATCATGCATGGTAAAGACGACCCACGTGTACACCCAGCACAATCAATGGAAATGTACCGTTACATGAAGGTACAAGGGAAAGACGTGCGTCTTGTGTATTACCCAGGCGAAGGCCATGGTAACCGTCGCGTTGCGGCACAATATGACTATAGTCTTCGTTTAATGCGATGGATGGACAACTACCTAATGGAAGGCAACAAAGCTATGCCTGACTATGAAATTGATCATAAAGGTAAGTTGAAAGCTGTGAAAGACGCTGACAAGAAGGATGCGGCTGAGAAAGCTGAATAGTTTTTACCTTTAGTTGAAGAACAGAAGCCCTGAAATATCAGGGCTTTTTTATTTGTGTTTTTCTTAATTGGTATTAAATTCAACTAATAGGTTACTTTCACATAGGTTACTTAATGACTGATTATATTGACGGCTTTGCCTTTCCAATATCCAGCAACAATATAGACGACTATAAGATTCTGTCTGAAAAGATCGCGTGCATTTGGATAGAATATGGTGCACTGGAATACCGAGAATATATTGGCGACGATATGCAAATCCAAGGCACTCGTAATTTTACAGAGACGTTGGATAAAGCAAATGACGAAGTTGTTATCTTTGGCTGGGTTAAGTTTGAGTCAAGAGCGTCACGCGACTTAATACATGAGCAAGTCGCGTCTGACCCGAGAATAGTAGCGCTAATGTCGAAACATGATACCGGTTTTGATGCAGCGCGCATGGCGTGCGCTGGGCTTAAATCTTTAGTATCTGTAATCTCGGATAATTAAACTTATGCATTGATTTTCGTAATGTCTACTAAGTGCTCACTCAGCAAGAAGACTCAAAATATTCCGTTCGCGCTGAGTAGGAGGAACGACGTATCGAAGTGTGTGTAACCAGTAGAATTACACGTTCACGCGATAATAAACAACGAGTTCACCCTCAAACAGTGGGTCATCATTTATCGCTTCTTTGATAAAGGTCATACCCAGTTTTTTCATTACCGCAATAGAAGCAACATTCTCTTTAACTGCAATTGCCGAAAAACTTTTGATGTCTTGTGTTTTGGCTATTTCAGTCATTAGATGCTTGGCAGCTTCAGTGGCATACCCTTTACCCCAGGTATGTTGGAAAAATCGCCAACCTGTTTCCAAATCTTGCTCGTCAGGTTTTCCTTCGAAAAAGCCCATGGGTCTCATTAAAATGAATCCCAAAAACTCACCCGTATCGGTTAACGTTACATGCCATATACCCCAGCCCTTTTCTGGTGTCGCGTATTTCTCCATGCGAGGTATCCAGATATTCTCGATTTCTTCCATCGTCGTTGGTTTACCACCATTTAGGTGTTCCATAACAGCCGGATCTTGATCTAAATCGAATAAATCCTGCTTGTCATCGCGCGTGACAAGACGGTATGAGAGTCTGTTTGAAGGTGTGATTTGCATGAAACTTCCTTTTGACCATTTTGAGGGATAAAAAAACTCAGCGAGTGCTGAGTTTTCATATTATTCTTTTTGCTCAATGCAAATCAATTGATTTTTATCGATTAAGCGAAAGATTCTTGCAGTGGTGGAACAACTTGTTTCTTACGGCTCATTACGCCGTCTAACCACACGCGACCATCTGTCGCTTTGGCGCCATAAGCGCGTTCTGAAAGGTTTTCATCGTCACTTACGTAAAGTAGTTCTGAACCTTCTTTCATGATGTCGGTAAGCAGCAATAACACACTGTGGCGATCGCCCTCAGTTTTAAGCGCAGCAAGATCAGCATGAAGGTCATCTTTCATTTTGTCGAAAATGGCTAAATCAATTACTTCTAATTGACCAATGCCGACTTTGTTACCGTTCATGTCAAAGTCTTTAAAATCGCGCAGAACTAAATCTCTGATTGGTGTACCTTCAACAGCAGACTTCACTTTGAACATTTCCATACCCAAAGCTTTTGGGTCTTCAATACCCGCGATTTCAGCCAATGCTTCAACACACTTAATGTCAGCAGTGGTACACGTTGGTGATTTGAAAATTACCGTATCGCTTAAAATAGCGCACATCATTGCACCCGCGATATTCTTTGGAATTTCAACGCCGTGGAAATCGTACATCATTTTGATGATCGTATTGGTACAACCAACAGGGCGGATCCAACACTCTAACGGGGTAGAAGTCGTAATATCGCCAAGTTTGTGGTGATCAATAATACCTAAAACAGTTGCTTCGTCGATATCATCTGGACCTTGAATGCGGTCAGAGTGGTCAACGACGTAAATGCCTTCACCTGCAAAGCTGGTTTTTAATTCAGGCTTTTCAAACCCAAATTTGTCCAAAATGAATTGAGTTTCAGGCGACAATTCACCTAAACGCGCAGGAACGGTCTCTTCACCGATCGTTGTTTTAAGGTATGAAAGTGCAATCGCAGAACAGATTGAGTCTGAATCTGGCACTTTGTGACCTACAGCATATGCTGGCATAAAAATGCTTCTCCGAGAAATATAATTTGAGTAATAACCCTATTCTAACAAAAACTCTCGCGGCTCTACTAGTATTGGAAAGGCAAAAGTTGCACACAATTTCATCGATGAAAGAATTGCTCACAGTCTGGTAGGGAGCAGGCCAATAAAAAGGCTGAATCCATTGTTCAGCCTTTGATCACATTTTCTTATTTAAAAATATGTTAGTAATTGAGCTTGCTGGTTTTTCCTGAAAACACACGATACGCAAATATGGTATAACCTATGATGATTGGTAGCACGATTACCGCACCACCAAAAATTACCATTAATGATTCTCTTGAACTGGCTGCATCGAAGATTGTCATTTTATTTGGCACTATGTAGGGATAAAAGCTATAGGCAAGGCCGCAAAAGCACAAAGTAAAGATAACAACGGCGGCACTAAACGGATACCAACAGCCAATGTCATCTTTCACGGGCACGCGTTTCAAATACAAGTGCGTAGTAACAAAAGTAAAGCCAAATAGCACAGTGATAGGTACTAAAATAAACACCTGCGGAAAGCCGAGCCATTTTTCCTGAATTTGTTGGTCGATGGTTAAATTGGCGATACACACAGCAACTATACCGACGCCCATTAAGATGTTGGTAATTCGTGCCCAACGCGCTGCGCGAACCTGCAATTCACCTTCAGTTTTCATCACCAGCCAACAAGCGCCAATGTAGCAATAGCCTGCGGTAACGCATACAGCTGATAGCAGTGAAAACATAGTGCTTTCAACACTCGAGGTAAACCCGGTAATAAACTGCCCCAACATATAGCCTTGGCTTAATGTTGCCATCAAAGAGCCTAACTTAAACGCGAGATCCCAGCGTGACTTCTCATGGCTTGGTGCTTTGGTGCGAAAATCGAATGAAACACCACGAATAATCAACCCAGCGAGCATAAATGCAACGGGCAAGTACAGTTGTTGCAAAATAATCGAGTGCGCAACAGGAAAGGCGATAAGCAGCAACCCAACCGCTAACACAAGCCAGGTTTCGTTGGCATCCCAAAATGGACCAATTGAGTAAATCATGCTGTCGCGCTGACTCTGCGAATTTCTAGGCAACAATACACCCACGCCTAAGTCGTAGCCGTCTAAAATTGCATAAACCAGAAAAGATAGACCCATTAAAGAAACGAATACAATTGGTAACCAGTCAGTTGTCATGATTATGCTCCTTTACCGCTAACGTTGAGTGCATCGTGCTGATGTTCAATTGCATCAGAATTTGAATTATCGAGCACTTTTAAATTCTCTTGCTCGAGTTTGACTGCGCGATTTGCCATTACGTATAGCGTGCGAATATAGGCAAATAACAAGAACCCGTAGATAAGCACGTACATCGTTAGTGATAATGCGATGTTTTCAGGCGGTGTTGCGGTAACGGCATCACGCGTACGTAATACGCCAGTGACTAAATAAGGCTGACGACCTATTTCCGTCACATACCAACCTGCGAGTGTCGCAATCCAGCCGGAAAAAGTCATCGCAATTGCGCCTTTAAGCAACCATGTTGGGTATTGCTGACGAAAAGCAAACTTGTAACTGGCAAACCACGAAAACAGCAACATCAGCATGCCTAATCCAACCATCATTCGAAAGCTATAGAACACTGGTGCTACAGGTGGATGTTCGTTTTCAAACTCTTCTAGTCCACGAATTACACCGTCAAATTCATGGGTTAAAATCAAACTAGCTAATTTGGGGATTGCGACCTCAAAGTGGTTAGTGCGCTGCGTTTCGTCGGGAATCGCGAATAATAACATTGGCGCGCCAGACTCTGTGTGCCACGTGCCTTCCATTGCCGCAACTTTAGCAGGCTGATGTTTAAAGGTATTGAGGCCATGAAGATCGCCAACAAATATCTGTAGCGGAATAAGCGCCGCGGCCAGTACAACACCAAAATTGAGCGCCTTTCTCGCTGACGATTTTTTATCACCTCTTAATAGGCGGTATGCAGAAATGCCACTAATAAGGAATGCTGCGGTAAGTCCAGAAGCCAGTAACATGTGGGTTAAACGATAGGGCATAGATGGGTTAAAAATTACATCCCACCAGCTAGTGACGTAGGCTACGCCGTCACGCATTTCAAAGCCTGTTGGCGTTTGCATCCAAGAATCAAGCGCGATGATCCAAAATGCTGACATCGTGGTACCAAAAGCGACTAAAAATGTTGCCAAGGTATGCACGCGGTTTGACACACGCTCCATGCCAAATAGCATGATGGAAAGGAACGAGGCCTCCAAAAAGAATGCAGTCATTACTTCATAACCTAGCAGTGGCCCTGCAATATTGCCGACTGTTTCCATAAATCCAGGCCAATTGGTGCCGAACTGAAACGACATGGTAATGCCACTGACAACACCTATGGCGAAAGTAAGCGCGAAAATCCGCACCCAAAAGCGATAGATGCGAAGCCAGGCATCGTCGCCTGTCTTGTTGAAACGGAGTTTAAAGAATAATAACGCCCAGCCAAGTGCGATAGTAATGGTGGGAAAGAGAATGTGAAAACTGATATTGGCAGCGAATTGAATGCGAGACAGCATAAAACCCGTTTCACTTGCCACAGGGGAAAAATCGATCACGGGAGTACCTCCAAGTGAATCATATTAAGATTTAGAATTCGGTAGTAATTTTTCTTTAACGTCTAAAATTTTACTGATGCCTTCGCCTAGCTTTAACAGTGCTGACAGCTTTTCTGATGACATGTGCTGTAATTCATTTGACCATAGTGTGACCATCTCCATTAGATCATGCATTTCTTGCACACGTTGTTGTGCATAGCGGTCAGTGTCGTTGCTTGGCGTTTGTAGCAAAGCGTCTCTTAATGTTGATAAGGTAGGGTCAATTTCACGTTTTCTGCGTTCAACAACAAGTGTGCGGGCAATCTGCCAGATGTCTTTTGGTGCGGAAAAGTATTCTTTGCGGTCGCCCGGAATGTGCTGGAGCTTAATCAGACTCCAAGATTTTAGCTCTTTCAACCCCATAGATACGTTCGAGCGAGAAATTTGCAAGGCATCGCTAATTTGGTCAGCGTTTAACGGTTCTTCGGTTAGTACAATGAGTGCGTACATTTGCCCTAATGTGCGGTTTAGTCCCCATTTTGAACCCATTTCACCAAAGTGAAGGATCAGCGATTGTGTCATTGGCGTGATAGTCATAGCAGCGATTCTCGATAAGTAATGCTTAAAAATATCTTTCTTTTCTGAATTTTCAGTAATTACTGAAAATTGTAAAACTTAATTGATCTAAGTCAAGAAAAAACGATCAAAAATGTGGAGATAATTTAACTTGGGGTAATTTGTCCCTGTAGAATTTGATGCCCTTCGATTTGTTCGTTCCTCACACTCAGACGTACGGATTATTTATCACAACACACCAATTGGTTTGCACTGAGCGCGAAGCAGTCGAAGTGTAATTATTTGAAAACGCATAAAAAAACCTGCTTACATCGTGCAACGCAAGCAGGTTTCTCGTGATTAGTTGAAATAGAGCTATTTATAGTAGCTCAAACATTTCTCTACTTCGTTCTTAGAACCTAAAATAACCTCAACGCGTTGGTGAATGTCAGTAGGCTCAATGTCCATGATGCGGCCTTCACTAGTCACACTCAAGCCACCTGCTTGCTCAATTAAGAAGCTCATTGGGTTGGCTTCATACATTAAACGTAATTTGTATGGTTTTTTCGGATCTTTAGTGTCAGCAGGGTAGGTAAAAATACCGCCGCGTGTAAGCACACGGTGAACGTCGCCAACCATTGCCGCAATCCAACGCATATTAAAGTTTTTACCACGTGGACCCTCTTTACCAATAAGCAAATCGCTGATGTAGTTTTGCATTGGTTCTTGCCAGAAACGTTGGTTTGACATGTTAATTGCGAATTCTTGTGTATCTTCAGGTACACGGACATTACGCTCAACTAATAAATAGCCGCCATGTGTACGGTCAAGTACATAAAAATGCGTTCCACTGCCAGTAGTCATTACCAGCATTGTTGATGGACCATAAAGCACATAACCAGCACAAACTTGCTTGTGTCCTGCTTGTTTAAATAGCGCAGGATCATCAGCCGCAATGCCTTCTGGCGCTTCATGAATGGAGAAAATGGTACCGATAAGCGAATTAATTTCGATGTTTGAACTACCATCGAGTGGGTCAAAAGATACAATATAACGACCGTCTGGATCACCTGCTACCGATGTGTCTTCTTCTTCTGATGATATCGCCTTAACAAAGCCTGACTCTAATAAAATGTCTTTAATTAACTCATTAGCTACAACATCTAGCTTTTTTTGTACTTCGCCCTGAATGTTTTCATCGAGCGTTGAGCCCATTAAGCCCCCTAAGTGCGCTTGACTGACGCGAAATGAAATCTCTTTGGTTGCCGCTAAAATGGTTTTGATCAACGAAATCAAATCTAAAGGTACGTTATCTTGACGTAATGCAGGTGCGAGTCGTTGCATAGGAGTTCCTAATTTGCTTTATAGACAATGTATATTTTATATTATGTTAGCTTTTTAACTATTCAAGAAAGCTAAAGCGTGTATTTTTACCCGAGTTTATAAAAGTAAATTGAAAGTTTACGTGTAACTTTTCATCTCTGGTTTCGCGCTAATTATAACAATAATATCGACCGTATCGGTAGATTAAATATTAACTAAATTTCAGGATAAGGGACGCTAAATGGTTCGCATACGTCATTGGTATTTGTTTGTTTTGTGCTGTGTATTCTCTGTGACAGCCTCAACAGATTTCAAAGAGTTCATTAAAGATAAATCGCACTATTCAGGCTTTTACTCGTATTATCTCGATGATAAAGAGGGCAAGGTGTACCTTGAGATCAAACAGTTTGAGCACCCCTTTATTTTTCAATCAAGTTTGCCTCATGGCATTGGCTCAAACGACATTGGCTTAGATCGTGGCCAACTTGGCGATACCCGCTTAGTGCAATTCGAGCGAGTCGGCGACAAAGTATTGTTGCGCCAACTCAATACGACTTATCGAGCCAATAGCGATAACCAATTGGAGCAGCAAGCAATGGATGAAGCGTTTGCTAGCTCGATCATTTGGGGTTTTAAAGTCGCGTCTGAAAACTCTGCCAGCAATGCTACGGTGATAGATTACACGCCATTCTTGCTGTCAGATATTCATAACATTAGCGATACGCTAAAAGAAGGTAAGCAAGGCAGTTATGCTATCGACAACTCTCGTAGTGCACTGTTTAATAAGCGTATTAAAGCGTTTCCTAATAATACTGAGTTTGAAGCTACGGTCACGTATAAAGGCAGCAATGCAGGTAACTACCTGAAATCTGTAACGCCTGACAATAAAGCTGTAACAGTGAACTTACATCATTCATTAATTAAGTTGCCAGACGATAATTATCAACCGCGACAGTTTCACCCATATAGTGGTTTTTGGCAGCACAGCTATGCAGATTATGCCACGGCAATTGACCAACCTTTGGTGCAGCGCCTAATTCCACGCCACCGTTTGCAGAAAAAGCATCCTGAAAAAGCGAAAAGCGAAGCCGTAGAGCCAATAATTTATTACCTTGATGCGGGTGTACCTGAGCCTGTTCGTAGCGCACTTCTTGATGGCGCTCGTTGGTGGAATGATGCGTTTGAAGCTGCGGGCTTTATCAATGCATATCAAGTGAAAATGTTACCTGCTGACGCCGACCCGATGGACGTACGTTACAATGTGATCCAATGGGTACACAGAGCAACACGTGGTTGGTCATATGGCTCGTCAGTTATTGATCCCCGTACAGGAGAAATCATAAAAGGGCATGTTACCTTAGGATCGCTTCGTGTTCGTCAGGATTATTTGATTGCGCTGGGTTTAACCTCTCCTTTTTCCTCAGAAAATACAGATACGTCGGCGATGAAAGAGATGGCGTTAGCACGTATTCGTCAATTGTCTGCTCACGAAGTGGGGCACACTTTGGGCATTGCTCATAATTTTGCCGCGAGCGTAAATGACCGCGCTTCCGTGATGGACTATCCACATCCTTATGTCACATTGAAAAACGGCAATATCTCATTAGAGAACGCTTATGGTGTTGGCATTGGCGAATGGGACAAACATGTCGTTGCTTATGGTTATGCAGATGTTTCGAAAAATGACGAAGCTGCATATTTGAAAGCTACCATTGCCAAAGCGAGAGCAGCAGGGCTACTTTATGTATCAGATCCAGATGCAAGACCACGTTCAGGTGCACATAATACGGGCCACCTATGGGACAACGGTAATGATGCCACTGAAGAGTTACTTCGTGTACTTGAAGTAAGAGAGCACGCATTAGCCAACATGGGCGAGAATAGTATTCCTCAAGGCTCACCGTACTCGGAGCTGGAACAAGTATTGGTGCCAATCTATAACTTTCATCGCTTTCAGGTGGAAGCGGCCGTTAAATTAATTGCTGGTGTAGATTACCGTTACGCCATCAAAGGTGAAGACCTAGCAGTTGCAGAGGCTGTTGATGGCAAGGCGCAGAAAAAAGCATTGGCTGCACTAATAAAAACACTATCAACGGAAACGCTTACGATGCCAGCGCATATTGTTGCTTTAATTCCGCCAAAAGCATATGGCTATAGCCGTGATAGAGAGAGTTTTGTCAGTAAAACAGGGTTAACTTTTGACCCAATTAGCGCCGCAAGCGCTAGTGCTAAACATACATTGAGTTTATTGCTTGATGGTGGTCGACTGGCGCGACTAGCACAGCAATCAGCTGATAACAGCGAAATTCCTTCAGTCGGTGATGTTCTGTCTGCGTTGGTTAGTGCGACTGTAGAGCAATCCGTTAAGAAAGGACAGGCGCGGTTGGTACAACAGCGAGTAAACCAACAACTTATCAGTCAGCTACTCAATTTGTGGCATGCAAAACAATCAGCGATTGAAGTGCGAGCAGAAGTTTACGCGACATTAACGCAGCTTAAAACATGGCTTACTGAACATAAGAGTAAAAAGCCTTATCGCGGCTTGTCTGCACACTTTAACTTGTTGGCCGCACAAATTGACTACGGATTAACGCATGATAAGCAAATGCTGCCAGAATCAAACGTAAAATTACCGCCAGGTTCACCAATTGGTGGTTAAACTGTCTATTATAAAAAAGGCGTGGAGGGAAGGATTCTCCACGCCGTAGTGCACACGCAATGAGTAAGCGTAAAGCACGGACTTGTTGCTACCTCGCCAGAGAGACTAAGACAGCATTTGTTCTGATGATTGACGCTAGTTAAACGTTTTTATTATCAACCAATTGAGTTTTTGACGTTTCGCCTAACGCATCATTTGCATAGTCAGTCGTAGACTCTTTGGGTTTACTCTTAGGTTTGGTGAGCACAACGATGTTACCAATAATGATAAAAACAAATCCAATCACAGTGTAGCTATCCCACTGAAACCCTTCAAATAATGTTGATAAGACAACGGCAACGCCCGGAAACATGATTGACGCATAGGATGCTCTGTGTGCTCCAATGGTATTGAGTAAGGTCAAATAGCTGGCAAATGCGATGACTGAACCGAAAATGGACAAAAACAATAGCGACGATATATATGGGACGCTCCAATCGAAAGTGAACGACTTGCCTTGAAGTACCATCATTATTGCCATGAAGCTTGCACCATAGGTCATTCCCCATGCAGTCGCCGGAAATAACGCGTATTGCTTTTGCTGATTCTTCATCGAGATCATATTGCCTGTTGATGCAAATGTAGCGGCAATGAGACAAAACATCAGACCATAAAGTGTTTGTGAGCCCAGCTGGGTATCACTTAATTGTGGCCAAAATAGCGTTGCTATGCCTGCAATACCAATTACTGCGCCTAAAACTACGTTGCTGGTTATAGCTGTTTTAAACCAAATTCGTGCGTTAACTATGTTGAAAAACATAATGCACGAAAAAGCGATACAGGTTAGTGCTGAGTTTATGTAGTGTTGACCAACATACAGAAAATAGTAATTGCAGCCAAATAACGTTAATCCAAAAAGAAAGAACTGAATATGTGCCCGTAGTTCAAAGTTGAGTGACAACTTTTTCCAACGACAATAAGCGAGTAACACAATGGCAGCTAAACCAAATCGATAAACAAGTGACGCTTCTGGCGGTACTTTGCCTAACTGAAAGTTAATAGCAAACCAAGTTGAACCCCAGATAAGTACGGTGATGACATATAAGAAGGTATTGTTCATCAAGCTTTCCCTACACAGTTGGTAAAATTCTGTAATAAATTAGTGCTTTGGTTGAGTGTTCGATGAAGTACCCGGGTGATTGGCAATGGTATACCATGAATCATCGTTAGCTCCTATATATATGGTTTACATAGTTTGCAAACACTTGCTTACATAGATCGGCGAGCCGAAGTATTGAGTAGCGTAGACAGTGTACGGTAATTTTGTTCTAATAACATATACAGAAATGTAAAAACGGAACCTATACAGTTTATGAGAGTACTGGATCGCACATCCCCTGGTTTTTTGTATCAGCAAGTGATCGACTTTATTGAGCAGCAAGAGAAGAGCGGAGCCATCTTGCCTGGCGATAAGTTGCCGAGTTTACGCAAACTGAGTAAACAGTTTGAAATTAGCGTTCCAACGGTAAAACAAGCTTATTTAGAGCTTGAGCGGCAAGGGAAGATCAGCGCAAAGCCACAATCTGGTTATTACCTCAAAGCCAAACAGGTACGAAATCTGTTGCCGATGCGCGCAAAGTGGGCAGGGAGCTCTCCTGTTGAAGTCTCTTGTCGCACGCTTATTCAACAAGTGTATGATGCTCTGCACAGACCCGATACAGTAGAATTAGGGATATCAAACCCTGTACACGCTCACCCACCCGATAAAACACTGGCTCGCTTGATGCGCTCGGTACTTGGTCGTGTAGCTGAAAAAGCGGTTAGTTATGGCCCTTCGGCGGGTTGTCCTAAATTAAGGCTAACATTGGCCTGCCGTTATCAAGAGCAGGGTGTGGCTGTTGATAATGAGGACATTGTCATTACCAGTGGCGCTCAAGAAGCGTTATCAATTGCGCTGCAATGTGTCGCAAAACGCGGTGATATTATTGCGGTTGAATCGCCTGTTTATTTTGGCTTAGTTGAACTCATCGAAAGCTTAGGCATGAAAGCGCTTGAAGTATATACCTGTACAGAAGATGGCGTGAGTTTGTCTGATTTGGAACAGTTGCTAGACCAACATAATGTAACCGCGTGCTTGTTTTCAACAGCGATTAACAACCCGCTAGGTTCGATGATGACCGACTCACAGCGCCAACAGATGGTGCGACTACTTGAAGCTCGCAACATACCTTTGATAGAAGATGAAGTGTACAGTGACTTGTATTTCACAGATAAACGGCCGATTCCAGCGCAACTATACTCCGAAAAAGGATTAGTGATGACTTGCTCGTCTTTCTCAAAAACTGCGGCACCCGGCTATAGGGTAGGTTGGCTAATTCCAGGAAAGTTTGCGCTTGAAGCTAAGCGATTAAAGCGCGCGCTGTCTTGTTCAACACCTATGTTACAGCAGTGGACGTTAACCGATTATATAATGTCGGGGGACTATGATCGTTATATTGCAGTGTTGCGCAAGCAACTGAGGTATAACTGCGAACGCATGCGTGCATTAATTGCTGAGCATTTTCCTCCTGAAGTGTGCATTTCAACGCCTCAAGGAGGAAGTGTGCTCTGGATAAGGTGCCGTTCACATGTTGATACCGGAAAATTCTTTCATCAAGCAATAGCGAATGGGGTGAGTTTTGCGCCGGGTGAGATATTTTCACCGTCAGGTAAATATAAGAATTTTATGCGTATAAGTTTTGGTGTGCAGTGGAGTGAACAGGTAGAGCAAGCAGTTGCCGTACTAGGCAAATTAGTGCGTGATTATCCACTGCCTGAAATGCCGAAAGAACTGACAGAGATTTGTTGTTAATGAGAGTGTTAGTTGAGCTACTTTTGCGCTGTAGCTCTTTTCGTTTTGTGAATTGCTAGTCAGTTGATTGCTGCTCGGTTGCTTCACGCAATTTAGCTTGTGCTATGCGCCATTCTTGTAATTCTGCGTAATAATGATCCCAAACGCATGGGTTACAGGCTCCACCGCCACAACAATCATCATCGGCAGGTGGAATTGGCTTTTCTAACTCTTGACTCATTTTACACTCATAAATTGTGATGCTGTCGGCATTATACCGAATTTGTTCGCGAATTAAAAAGCGTTGTGGTCAACTAGTTCCGTACGTCCTGAGAAGGAGGTACGACGTATCGAAGGACAAAATAACTAGCTCATACGTTTCTTTCAGACATAAAAAAACGGTGAATAAGGTACCTTATTCACCGTTTTTATTAGACGCAAATGCTATTCTTCTGCTGCTAGTTTCTTTTCTAGGTAGTGGATGTTAGCACCACCATTAACAAAGCCCTGATCATTCAAAATATCAATGTGCAGTGCAATGTTAGTTTTAATGCCATCAACTACTAATTCACTCAATGCATTGCGCATACGTGCAATTGCAACGTCACGGTTATCACCGTAAGTGATCAATTTACCGACCATTGAGTCATAGTATGGCGGTACTGAGTAATCAGCATAAATATGAGAATCCCAACGTACGCCCATGCCACCTGGTGGGTGGAAACGTGTAATTTTACCCGGTGAAGGGATAAATGTACGAGGATCTTCCGCGTTAATACGACACTCAATAGCGTGACCGTTAATTTTGATGTCATCTTGTGTGTAAGATAACGGTTGGCCAGCAGCTACACGAAGTTGTTCTTTGATTAAGTCTACACCAGTGATCATTTCAGTTACTGGATGCTCAACCTGAATACGGGTATTCATTTCAATGAAATAGAACTCGCCATTCTCATACAAGAACTCAAATGTACCTGCACCACGGTAATCAATTTCGATACATGCGCGACAACAACGTTCACCAATTTGCTTACGCATTTCTGGTGTAATACCTGGCGCTGGTGCTTCTTCAACAACTTTTTGGTGACGACGCTGCATTGAACAATCACGCTCACCTAAGTGAATGGCGTTGCCTTGACCGTCAGCAATAATTTGTATTTCAACATGACGAGGATTTTCAAGGAATTTCTCCATGTAAACCATGTCGTTGCTAAAAGCTGCTTTAGCTTCGGTACGCGTCATTTGAATCGCTTCAACCAATTCACTTTCTTCACGAACAACACGCATACCACGGCCACCGCCGCCGCCTGACGCTTTAATAATTACCGGGTAACCGATACGCTTGGCGTGTGCCAAGTTTAATTCATTGTCGTCGGTTAATGGGCCATCAGAACCAGGTACACACGGTACACCGGCAGCTTTCATCGCTTTGATCGCTGATACTTTATCACCCATTAAGCGGATACTGTCTGCTTTTGGGCCGATAAATGTAAAACCTGAATTTTCAACTTGTTCAGCAAAGTCAGCGTTTTCTGCTAAGAAACCGTAACCTGGGTGAATCGCAACAGCATTCGTTACTTCCGCTGCAGTGATGATTCGAGGAATATCTAAATAACTCTCGTTTGCTGGTGCTTTACCGATACAAATCGTTTCATCTGCTAATAAAACGTGTTTCAAATTTCTATCGGCGGTTGAATGCACCGCAACAGTTTTAATACCGAGTTCTTTACATGCACGCAAAATGCGTAATGCAATTTCACCTCGGTTTGCGATAACTACTTTATCTAACATGGAATTACCCTTATTTTAGTGGGCTTATTCAATGATGAATAGCGGTTGGTCAAATTCAATCGCATCTTCATTATGCACTAAGATTTCTTTGATAACACCAGACTTATCTGCTTCGATTTGGTTCATCATTTTCATCGCTTCGATGATACATAATGTGTCACCCGCATTTACGTGTTGGCCAACTTCAACAAACTTAGGCGCATCAGGAGATGGCGCTTCGTAGAACGTACCAACCATTGGAGAACGTACAATATGACCAGAAAGTGCTGGTGCTGCATTGCTTTCTGCCGCAGGTGCTGCTGGCGCAGGAGCAGCAGCAGGCGAAGGCACGTGCATAACTGGTTGTGGTGCTGTTACAACTGCACCACCACGACTAATTCTTACTGACTCTTCGCCTTCAGCGATTTCCAGCTCGTTAATGCCTGATTCTTCTACTAGTTCAATCAGTTTTTTAATCTTGCGAATATCCATGAGAACACCTTATTTATATATATTTATATATTTTTTGTGGCTATGTTAGCTTAGTTGCCAGCATTAGCCTTTTCTAAAAACTGTTTTGCTGCATCAACAGCAAACGCGTAACCTTGATCCCCAAAGCCGCAAATCACACCTTGCGCAATGTCCGAAAAATAAGAGTGATGACGAAACGTTTCTCTGGCATGCACATTAGATAAATGCACCTCAATGAAAGGAATCGCTACCGACAATAATGCATCTCGGATTGCAATGCTGGTGTGCGTGAAAGCTGCGGGATTGATAATAATAAAATCAACTTTGCCGTAGGCTTGGTGAATTGCATCAATAATTTCATATTCAGCATTAGATTGAATATGCGACATCTGCATGCCTAAGGCGTTTGCCTTTGCATTAAGATCTTCTACAATTTGAACTAGAGAACGTGCACCATAAGTGCCGGGTTCACGTATACCTAGCATGTTCAAATTTGGACCATTAATTAATAAAACATTAAACTTTGCAGACATCTTCACCAATCTTGTTTGTAAAATTTAAAACTTGACTTATCTTCGCATAATTGTGAAGAAAGTAAAGCCGAATAAACATTTTTAAACAGGTTTGCCGTATTTGTTGCATATTATAGTGATTTCGAAGATTTTCGCAGCAAAATAGTGGTCTAATCACTTGGGAGGGACTCTCGTGATACTAGTTAAAGCAATAATAAGCGTGTCATATATTTAATTAAGTGTATAATGTGTGACAATTTGTTATTAATTATTAGTTACTTAAAATTGCTGTAAGGTAATAATAATGATTGTTAAGCACATTTATATAATGTTTGATAACTGTTTATAACAAGGAATTCGTTATCCGAAGCTCAATAGTTAGAATAATGATATTGTTGTTGTGCTGCTTTTCCCCCCACATCTTAGCACAACAAATCATTGTTAATTCGTCAGTGACAGTAGACTCACTGACCACATCACAGTTACGTCGTATTTATTCAATGAGACAGGTTAAATGGCCTGATGACTCACGTATAGTCGTGTTTGTTTTGCCCAACAAACACCCCGTGCATCAGGCGTTTTGTAAAGAAACATTACGCATTTTTCCGTATCAAATTGAACGAATTTGGAATAAGTTAACATTCTCGGGGTTAGGAACCGCGCCGAACATCGTACAAACGCAACAAGAACTTCTTGACGCTGTCTCACGTACGCCGGGTGCTATCGGTTACATTGATGATAAAGTTAAAGGAGATAGCGTAAATGTTATCAAGATCTCTCAGTAAACACAGTGCGTTGAGTACTGTGCTCTTGTTTTTGTGTACCGCAAGTGCATACGCAGCTAGTGGAGACATTGCTGAAGATTTACAGGTACATGGTTTTCTTGCACAAGGTGTCATTGACGTTAGTGGCAGTGATTTTGTGAATGACGAGCAGGAAATTTCAACGGAACTAACCGAAATTGGCTTCAATGCCTCTTACCAGTTAAATAATGATTTTCGCTTAACTGGCCAAGTTGTTTATTTGGAAGGTGGCAATCGATATAGCGCAGGTGCCCGACTCGATTACGCCTTACTTGATTGGAATTTATATGATTCCGAAAGTTGGAGTGCCAATTTATACCTAGGCCGCTTTAAGAACAACCATTGGCTATATTCAAGTACACGCGACATTCCATTTGCTCGTCCTTCGATAATATTGCCGCAAGCTATCTATTTTGATGGCTTACGAGATGTTGCCGTTGGTGGTGATGGTTACGCGATCAAGATAAGTCATAGCTCAGATACATATGGTGACTTTGATTTCAATTTTAGCCGTGGTTCGTCAGATATTTCTGACAAGCAAAAAGACATCATTGCAGGCCCTGAACCGACAGGTGGTTTGGAACACGATCTAGATTTACAGGCAAGTTTATACTGGCGACCCAATTTCTCGCAGTGGCGCTTTGGTATGTCGTTGCTTGATTCAGACTTCCACTACTTACAAGGAAAAAATGATGGCTTTACCAATGGAGACTTTACGTATCAATTTTATACGGTAAATGCATTGTTTGAAGGCGAAAAGTTAGAGTTTGCGATGGAAATTTTGCAACAGCGTTTGGCGATAGATAACTTCTATTTTACTGGCTTTGCCATGGATAATATTGGCCAAGGGTTTTACACTCAGTTTCGCTACAAGTTCACCAATAATCTTGTTGGTTTGATCCGTTATGATGATTTTTATTCCAATAAAGATGATAAAAAGGGTCATGAACTTGAAGAAACTACCGGCTTGCCAAGTTACTTTGGCTACCAAACAGACAGAACCATTGGCTTGGCCTACGACATTGATACTAACTTACGGGTAAACGTTGAGTATCATTGGGTTAATGGTACTGCCAGATTAACGCCACTTGTTACACCAAATCCTGAACTAAATGACAGTGAAGACTGGCAAATGTGGGCAGTACAACTAATGTATTGGTTCTAATGTATGAAGCGCCTATTTGTTAGTGTACCCAACAAACTGCTGATTTTAGTTGTCGGCGCTCTATTACTTTTGAGCGCGGGCATTTCTGTGCTGTCGCTCTCTCGCCTTAATGTCGAGTTTAAACAGCATCAGGCTCAAACCGTTCGTCAGGGAACCGCACAATTTGAGCTTCATAGCGGCATTGTGAAAGATAAATTCTTGCTGTGGCTAGAATCATTTGCAGACGTCGTAGATATCACGTCACAAAATAATTTCACAGGCTTTTCAAAAGTACTTTCGCAGCAATATGATGCCTTGCAACTGCACCACAATATTGAAAACGCATGGCTAATCAGTCCCGAAAAAAGGGTCATGTATAGCACTGCACCACTAAAAGAGCAGATTATTGAGAGCATTGAAGTTGTCAGCAACCGGCAAGAACCGTATCACCAGTTGGCGTGTGAGGCGATGTGTGTGCAATTGATCGCGGTGCCGATATTAAATGCCAAAGGTGATATGGCGGTAATGGTCGTTGAAATATCATTAGTTGATGTGATTTATGCCATAAATCAAGCGTCAAACAGTGATATTGCCGTGGTTAGCTTTTCTGCGGGTGAAAATGCTCGGATTCATCAGCTTGAGGTAATGTCTGCGTCGAATAATCGCTTAGTGTCGCAAATTTTTGCAAAACGCGTAGACAGTGAACGTGTAAATGATGTGAAAGAATCAGGCCTACAGCGAGATCTTAAAACGGGCAGCTATTTAGTGAACTTGCTTTCGCTCTATCAAAGCAATCAACGTCACTATTTTATTGCATTGATTGATGACGTGACCAGCATCAAAGAAGAATACCAACAAACACGCTTACAGTTCTTGTTATCAGCGTTGTTGATATTCTTGACCTTGGCTATTCTTGTTTATTTTGTTGCTAGCCCGTTTACCAATCGAATCTTGATGCTTTCTAATGCATTACCGCTTTTAGCGCGCAAAGAATTTGAACAGTTCAGACAAATACGTCTCAAGCGTCGCAGAATGTTTGCGGATGAACTCGATGTGGTTGCCAATGCTGCAACAGAACTAAGTTTTGAACTTGAACAGCTCAACATCGAAGTCGAACAAAAAACCAAAGAGCTCGAGAATATTGCGATGTACGATATTCTGACCGGTTTACCTAATCGAAACATGCTCAATTATCAACTCAGGAAAGCAGTCGCCAACATTGCTCGTTTTCAGCGTGGCGTGGCAGTTCTGTTTTTAGACTTAGAAGATTTCAAAAAAGTAAATGACAGCCATGGTCATAGTGATGGTGACAAATTATTAATAGAAGCGGCCAATCGTGTGCGCTTAAGTGTACGTAATATCGATGTTGCGTGTCGATTCGGTGGTGATGAATTTGTCGTAATTCTTGGGCATGTTGACGGTATTGAAGATGCTATAGCGGTTGCCGAAGAAATTTTAGAACGCTTTAGAGCACCGATCAAAATTGGCAGCAGTATTTTTTATGTTTCAACCAGTATTGGTATTGAATACACCAAAGAAGAAGTAGTTAAGCCAGAAGAACTTGTGAGCCATGCAGACATTGCGATGTATGAAGCCAAAGACAATGGTGGCGCGCAATACCATGTTTATCATAGCGATATGTATAAACGAGTGGCACAACGTGTAATGCTGGAAACGGAAGTACGCCAAGCATTAGCGAAAAATCAATTTAGCCTAAGTTTACAACCTCAGTTAACGGCTAAAACAAAGAAATTATACGGATTTGAAGCGCTGCTACGTTGGCAACATCCAGAGCGCGGAACGGTTTCTCCTGACGATTTTATCCCAATTCTAGAGAATTCAGAGCACATGGTGGAACTGGGCTATTGGGTGATTCGTCGTTGTTTTGAAATTAGTAAAGACATCAGAAAACGTGGGCTCACCGATGTACGTATTGCCATCAACTTGTCTGCTGGTCAGTTTATTGATGTCAATCTACCGCACTATCTAAAAACGCTGCTACACGAATTTAACTTGCCTGCTACAGCGTTCGAATTAGAGCTAACAGAGCAAACACTTGTTAAAGATATCGATCGCGCGATAGATATGATGAATACGCTTCGCCAACTAGGTTTTACTTTTGCAATTGATGATTTTGGTACGGGCTATTCTTCTTTAGCTTACTTGAAGAAGATGCCAGTAGATGTGATAAAAATTGATAAGAGTTTCGTATTCGGTATGTTAGAAAATCATGCAGACTATCAAATCATCATGTCAACCATTGCGATGGTGAAAAACCTTGGTTTGCAGGTGATTGCCGAAGGTGTAGAGAGTAGCGCACAGCTACGTAGTTTGTCTGAAAATGATTGTGATATTATTCAAGGCTACTATTTCTCAAAGCCAGTACCACAAACTGAATTGTACGACTTTATTGATAGCACCATTATCGACGGTTATTGGAAAACAAAAGCCCAAATTGCAGGATAAAAAACGTTAGGATTAACGGCGATGGCAGCGAAATAAAAAACAGGAAATTGTTAGTGCAATTTCCTGTTTTGTTTTATGTGAGACTAGCAGTGGGTGACACTACTCATTAGCAAATGCTGACGCAACGTGCTTAGCAAAGTCTTCAGCGCCCATAAAGCCCGTTACACGTTGTTGGGCAAGCTCGTTACCTTGGCTGTTGAAGAGTAATATTGACGGTAAGCCGAATATCTCGAAATGCCCCATAAACTCAACACTTTCTTTAGTGCCGGTATCGGTTAAATCTATCTGTAGAAGCACCGTATTGTGCAGTGCTTGCTGTACTTTTGGATCTGGGAATGTGTACTCTTCGAATTCTTTACAGGCAATGCACCAGTCGGCATATAAGTCGACCATCACGCTTTTTCCGGCCTTACTTGCTTGAGCAATTTCAGCATTAAGCTCACTCAGGCTACTAATTTGCTTGAACGTTGGATGTGCGTTTGTTTGCGCCACTATTGTTGCAGACGTTGATGGCCACATTAACTGATACCCTTTATTCAAACCAACAAATAGCAGGGCGAAAATAACTAAGCTGCGCATGCCAAACCAAAATGACGGCTTAGTTTGCTGATTAAAGGTGTACAGGTACGCGCCACTGGCTAATAACAACATCACCCATAGTATCTGACTGATTGCTGCTGGTAAGAAACGCTCTAATAAGAAAATAGGCACCGCTAGCAAAAGTAGGCCAAAAATATTCTTTATTACGTTCATCCAAGCGCCCGCTTTGGGTAACAACTTACCACCTGAACTACCCAAAACTAACAGTGGTAAACCCATACCAATACTTAATGCGTAAAGCGCTGCAGCACCAAGTGCTACGTCACCTGACTGAGAAATATAAAGCAGCGCACCCGTTAATGGCGCAGTAGTACACGGAGAGGCAACTAACCCTGAAATTGCACCCATTGACAGCACCCCCAAGAACGACCCACCTTTTTGCTTTTGGCTGAGGTTATTTAGGGTGTTTTGCCAACTTGCAGGTAATGCAAGATTGAACAGCCCAAACATCGCAAGTGCTAGGAATACAAATAAAATACTCAACAAAATCAATATTAAAGGATGTTGGAACATCGCCTGAAACTGCGCGCCCGCTAATGCAACGACAATACCCAACGCGGTATAGGTGAGTGCCATACCTTGCACGTAAATAAAACTTAAGCTAAATGCCTTCTTGTTTGACAACTGTTTGCCTTGACCAACGATAATGCCGGTAAGTATCGGGTACATTGGAAATACGCAAGGGGTGAAAGATAGTAGTAGCCCGCCAACAAAAAATGCGATCAGCGTAAACAATAAATCACCTTCAGCTAACATAGCCGCTAACTGAAACTGTTCACTAGTATTTTCAGTGTTTGTTCCTACTGTTGTTGATTCATTTTGGCTAGAAAACGCTGTATTGCTTTGGGACACATCTGTACTGGGTTGTGCACTAATCGCGGATAATACAGCGGCATTATCGGTTGTTGGAAGTAACGCTTTGTATGCCGACAATTGGACTGTTCTAATTTCAGGCGGGTAACATAACCCTTTTTCAGCACAGCCTTGATAGCGAACCGTTAAGGTGGCGTTGTCTGCAATTTCTGAAAAATTAAGTGTGGTACTTACAGACCCAGTGTATATTTCTTGAACACCAAAAAACTCATCTTCGTGTGTTTTGCCTGTTGGAAGCACAACTTCTTCGTGTGATGCATTAGTAGCGTCAAAAATGAATTGCTTCTTATATAAATAGTATCCATCGGCAATGTCGAATGACACGCTGAGCTGATTTTCTTTTTGATGAAAATTGAATATGAATGCCTGATCAACTTTTAAGTATTCGCTTTCGTTATTAAATAGCGAAGGTGAGACATCAAATATGGATTGTTGCGCGTGGCTTATCGCGCTACTGCTAATTAATAGCGAAAACAAACAAAGCTTAACTACAGAAAAAAACTTCATAATACCTAACTTACGGATTGTTGAACCCAATCTAAATATGCTGCATTACCATGTGATACATCAACGGCAATGATTTCCGGAACGTCGTATGGGTGTTTGCTGCAAATGGCAGTGTTTATATCCTCAAACAACGCGTTCGTTGACTTGATTAATAGCTGTACTTCAGTATCTTGCTGTAACGCGTCCTGCCATATATAAAATGACTCAACCTGAGGCACCATTTTGACACAAGCAGCGAGTTTGTTTTCAACTAAATGCTGTGCGATGGCTCTGGCACTGTCTACATTTGGGCAAGTACACAATATTACGGTGAACATAGTGGTAATTAACCTTTATGGTTTCTGTCTGAAGCAACAATCGCTTACTGAATCTTTGAGGTCAATACCTTAAGGTTAACAGTAAGCAAAAACAAGTTTACGCTTGAAAATGACCCGAATAGCCGCATATTTGTTTCATCGACTATGAGAGATTGTATATGTTTAAATTATTATTTGTCTTATTTGTTATTGTTCCAATCATAGAAATTTTCGTTTTAATGCAAGTTGGTGCGGTACTTGGAGCTTGGCCAACCATCGCTATTGTAATAGCCACAGCTTGGCTTGGCGCGAAGCATGTACGCCAACAGGGGCTTGCAACCATGCAGTCTGTACAAAATAAAATGGCGGTAGGTGAAATGCCGTCAGAAGACATAGTAACGGGATTATTATTGCTTGTTGCTGGCGTATTACTGGTAACACCGGGGTTTGTTACCGACTTTTTCGGGTTGTCTTTACTTGTACCCTCCGTTAGAAAGGGCTTGATTGCGTCGGTACAGCAACACCTTTCGACGTCTGCCACGCAATCGGGATCTGTTTTTTTTCATCACCAGCAATCACACACATCGCACCAATCTTTTGAGCAAAAAGAAGTGTTTAGCAAACAGAGCAAAAGCAATGGCGATGTAATTGAAGGTGAATTTGAACGCAAAGATTAAAAAAATTTCATTTGGGGCTTGTGAACGCTAGTTTTATCCCCATTTCTTCAATCAACTATGATTTTTAAATCAATTTTTATTGTGAACACTCTCAGGAGAGAAAATAAATGAGCATTCGTCCATTACACGATCGCGTAATTATCAAGCGTAAAGAAGTTGAATCAAAGTCTGCAGGTGGAATTGTTCTAACTGGTAGTGCGGCTGAAAAATCAACTCGCGGTGAAGTAGTTGCTGTTGGTAACGGCAGAATTCTAGAAAATGGTGAAGTTCGTCCATTAGACGTAAAAGTAGGTGACCAAGTTATCTTCAACGAAGGCTATGGTGTTAAAACTGAAAAGATTGATGGCGAAGAAGTATTGATTCTAAGTGAATCAGATATTTTAGCTATTGTAGAGTAATCAAATAAATCGAATTTAATTTATGGCCGAATCTGTTCGGCGGTAACTAAAAAAGAATAGGAAAGTAAAAATGGCAGCTAAAGACGTATTATTCGGAAATGACGCACGCGTAAAAATGCTTAACGGTGTGAACATTCTTGCTGACGCAGTTAAAGTAACATTAGGCCCTAAAGGTCGTAACGTTGTATTAGACAAATCATTCGGTGGCCCAACAATCACTAAAGACGGTGTTTCTGTTGCAAAAGAAATTGAACTTGAAGACAAGTTTGAAAACATGGGCGCACAAATGGTAAAAGAAGTGGCGTCTAAAGCGAACGATGAAGCGGGTGACGGTACAACAACTGCAACTGTACTTGCACAGTCGATTGTTACTGAAGGCTTAAAATCAATTGCCGCGGGCATGAATCCAATGGATCTTAAGCGCGGTATTGATAAAGCAGTAGTTGCAGCGGTTGAAGAGCTTAAAGCCCTTGCAACTCCATGTACCGACAACAAAGCAATTGAGCAAGTAGGTACTATTTCTGCGAACTCTGACAAAACTGTAGGTGAAATCATTGCGACTGCAATGGACCGTGTTGGCGCGGAAGGTGTTATTACAGTTGAAGAAGGCCAAGCACTTCAAGACGAATTAGACGTAGTTGAAGGTATGCAGTTTGACCGCGGTTACCTTTCTCCTTACTTCATCAACAACCAAGAAAATGGTTCTGTTGAGCTAGAAAACCCATTCATTTTATTAGTAGATAAGAAAGTATCTAACATTCGTGAATTGCTTTCTACGCTTGAAGCTGTTGCAAAAGCAGGCAAGCCGCTACTAATTATTGCTGAAGACGTTGAAGGTGAAGCACTTGCGACATTAGTAGTTAACAACATGCGCGGTATTGTTAAAGTAGCTGCGGTTAAAGCACCTGGCTTTGGCGACCGTCGTAAAGCAATGTTACAAGACATCGCCACATTAACTGCTGGTACGGTAATTTCTGAAGAAATCGGCATGGAGCTTGAGAAAGCATCATTAGAAGATTTAGGCCAAGCGAAGCGTGTTGTAATCTCTAAAGACAACACAACAATCATCGACGGTATTGGTGAAGAAGCTGACATTCAAGCACGCGTTGCACAAATTCGTGGCCAAGTTGAAGAATCAACTTCTGATTACGACAAAGAAAAGCTTCAAGAGCGATTAGCTAAACTAGCTGGTGGTGTAGCCGTTATTAAAGTAGGTGCTGCAACTGAAGTTGAAATGAAAGAGAAAAAAGCACGTGTTGAAGATGCATTACACGCAACTCGCGCAGCGGTAGAAGAAGGTGTTGTTGCTGGTGGTGGTGTTGCGCTGGTACGTGTTGCTGAAAAGATTAAGTCACTTGAAGGTGATAACGAAGATCAAAACCACGGTATTAACGTTGCACTTCGTGCAATGGAATCACCATTACGCCAAATCGTAACAAACTGTGGTGACGAAGCTTCTGTTGTATTAAACGAAGTACGCAACGGCGAAGGTAACTACGGTTACAACGCAGGTAACGGTACTTATGGCGACATGTTAGAAATGGGTATTCTTGACCCTGCTAAAGTAACGCGTTCTGCACTGCAATTTGCTGCATCGGTAGCAGGCTTAATGTTAACTACAGAAGCCATGGTAACTGACGCACCAGTTAAAGATTCAGCTCCTGCAATGCCTGATATGGGCGGCATGGGCGGAATGGGCGGCATGGGTGGTATGATGTAGTGCAAAGTGCACTATTAAAGCTACTTAATTTCGCTTAATAAGCTTATTTAGTATAAAAAACCTGCTCCGGCAGGTTTTTTGCTTCTGTTACATTCAATTGTTCAATATGACTCTATTAGACAGTTAATTCGAGCATTTTAATGTTCTACTTTCTATCCACCGGACTTATTGTATGTGCGAAGCGAGACCCCGTAACATGGGTATAGATCTCTGTCGTTTTTATATCTGTATGTCCTAATAATTCTTGAACGGTACGAATATCAGAACCATTTTGCAGTAACTGCGTAGCAAACGTATGCCTAAATGTATGGGCTTTTACCCGTTTGTTGATGTCGCATTTAAGTACTGCAGCACGAAGTTTTTTTCTAAATGCAGTTTCATGAATATGATGCCTGCAAACATAACCATCATGCGGGTGCGAACATCTGGTTGAAGATGGAAAAAGGTATTGCCATGAAAAGTCTCTAGCAGCAGCCCCGTATTTACGAATTAAGGACGCGGGTAAAGAGGTTAACCCAAATCCTTCTAGTAAATCTTTTTTATGAGTGTTTTTCGCTACTTCAATTTGCGCTTTTAACGGATTAATTAGTGATTTAGGTAACAAAGTGTACCTGTCTTTCTTACCTTTACCGCGAAAAATAAACAATGTACAGTCGGCAAGGTTAATATCTTTCACCCTTAAATGAAGTGCTTCATTGATTCTTAAGCCGCAACCATAAAGTAACGATGCTATTAGCCAGTATTTTCCGTCAAGCTGGCTAATAATTTTGGTTGCTTCTTCGTGGGTCAATACGGTTGGTACTGATTTTTCACGTTTGGTAAATGAGTACTTTAATCCGCTTATGTCACGCTTAACGATATATCGATATAAAAATATCAAGGCGCAAAGCGCTTGATTTTGAGTGGCTGCGCTTACGCGCCTATTAACAGCTAAGTTGTTTAAAAATCTCTCGATTTCATGATTGCCCATATCATCAGGATGTTTCTTGTCGTTAAACAAGATAAAGCGTTTGATCCAATCGAGATATACTTTTTCTGTTCTTAAACTATACCTTCTAGTTCGAAGCTCTGCCCTAACCAGAGACAAAAAAGGGGATTGTGACATAAATATCCTTATAAATGTGATAACTGTTTTTATACACAGTTTTAGCCCAACAATGATCAAAGAACAACATTTGGCTCGCTATGTAATTTGCAAATATGGCACGAATATCTGCTGTTAGACGATAGCCATTTGATGTTGTTAGGTTTTTCATATAAAAATTTTTTGCATAGCGAGTCCAACTAGTTCTCGAATAATTCTCAGGCTCGCTATGTAAAACCACTGTAATATTGCTGACTCGGCATATTGCTGTTAAGCTCTTAAAATTATTAGATTAAAGCGTGAATTCTTCGATTAATTTTTTGATATTGTCGACAGTTTAATTCGGTATTCACGCTAATAAGCTGTTAGAGAGAGCTATGGATTGGTTATCTAATAAAGTATGGGTGTTATTAGTTCTGTTGACCGGTTGTTCCGTTGTCGGTTATATAGATGAAGTGCCATACAGTTACATCGAAATATATCGCTTAGAAGAGGGAAAATATCATATTAGACTTCCCTATCGTGTAGAAGGTCGCGGGAATCCTCACGATATTTTTGAGTATGATAAATATGGTTATGATGCGGCTAAGTGGCTCATAGTCGAATCAATATCTGGAGAGATTGTATTAAGTGATGAGGCTAAAATTGGTCAATGCCCATTCAAGGATGATCTATATTCATCTTCCCGTGTATCTGGAAAGTTATTGTTCTCTGAAAATACAGCGACCTTACATTTAATGCCACCTTTTGACAAGTTTAACCGTAGCTATGTTATTGAGTTTCCAAAAACTTCATACAAAAACGCTAGAAACCCAAGTGCAATGAAATGCTCTCTCTAACAAGAGAATTAATCGTGATTCGCCATAGTTTTTCATTTTTAGTTGCAAACGACGCAATAAAATTGCCAAACTAGGCTCACACATTATTCAGGCGTTAGCCGGATGAAACAATGAAACAAAGTATGATGGAAATATACAGCGCGACTAGTACTGGCGAAAACCGAATTAGTTATGCAGATTTCAAAATCGGAAGTATAGAGTTAGCAAAACATTTAGATGTTACTGATCTTCATGGTGTTTTATCGGTTAATAAAAAGTTTGTTAATCAACTTTTATTAAATGAAACCTCAGAATTAGAAAGCGGTAGGGTACCTATATATGTTTGCAACTGCTGTGGTGATTTGGGTTGCGGGGCTCTGACGGTTAAAATTGAGTTTATTGACGGCTTTTTTGTGTGGAGTGATTTTGGTTACGAGAACAACTATGAAACTGGTTTTCACCAAAATGATTACATGAAGAGAACTGGTCCTTTTAAATTTAGTAAAGAGAATTACCAAAATACAATTAATGCTTATACTTAAGTGCATCAATCCGCGGCTAACAAGTTGCTGCTACGGACAGTTTTTAGTTGGCGCCTTTTGGGCGTGGCAAGCCACTTTAGCCCAAAAGTCACCAACTAAAAACTGCCGCAGAGCAATGCGTTATGTAGCTAATCATGAATCGAGCAGAAGCATTAGAACAGATAGTCACATTCGGAACTGAAAAAGAAGCTGCGTATTCTGAATTAGTTAAATTCGGGTACGATTCTGAGGTCGAGTGTTTTGTTGTTTCTAAATTAATTTTAGAGTCTGTATTGTTGAAGTACTTGTCGGATAAAATTACTGGTGATGAACTTGAAGAATGGGCGAACTTTATTGAGTGTCGTGATGATTTAAATTACGAAGTCATCGAAGGTTATATTTATAAGCTTGCAAATCCATATCTAGTTGGTGACATAAATAAAGAACAAATAGCAAAAATGGTCAATTTGTTAAAAGCTACATAACAAGCCATTTAAGCGGGAAAATTTACAGTTGGCTTTTCTCGCTTCGCTCGTAATTTTAGCCAACTATAAATTTCCCCTTAATGGGGCGTTATACGTACCTTAATGATTGAGATTGAATTCGAAACACCAGAGAAAGAAATATGTGAGTGCTGTGGAAAAGAGTCCACTAGGTTAACTCGCTTTGTGTATCAAAATGATGATGCGTTTGCAGTGTATTATGCAAAGTTCACGGAAAGCCATGATGATAAAGTTCTGTATGGTCTTATTGGTTTAGGTGAATGGGGAGACGACGAAAAAGGTCCGGAGTACAGGACTGCATTCGCGTTTCGAATTTGGCTGAATGAGGACAATTATCAAGTTGGCATAATTGACGCTGAGGAATGCCCATGGAGTCACGTAACGTTTTTAGGTCAAATTCTTGATCGTGAAGATGCTCTAAAACACGAATGGCTTTCTGATGTATTTCACATAACCGATCACATGGTTACAGACGATAGGGAAATTATTCGTTACTTCAGCGATTAGTACGTATAACAAGGCCATTAAGAACGGAACCGTAATAGTTGGCTCGGTTTCGCTCCGCTTCACATTGTAGCCAACAATTACTTGTCCGCTTATGGCGGCGTTAGAGAGAGCTATGGATTGGTTATCTAATAAAGTATGGGTGTTATTAGTTCTGTTGACCGGTTGTTCCGTTGTCGGTTATATAGATGAAGTGCCATACAGTTACATCGAAATATATCGCTTAGAAGAGGGAAAATATCATATTAGACTTCCCTATCGTGTAGAAGGTCGCGGGAATCCTCACGATATTTTTGAGTATGATAAATATGGTTATGATGCGGCTAAGTGGCTCATAGTCGAATCAATATCTGGAGAGATTGTATTAAGTGATGAGGCTAAAATTGGTCAATGCCCATTCAAGGATGATCTATATTCATCTTCCCGTGTATCTGGAAAGTTATTGTTCTCTGAAAATACAGCGACCTTACATTTAATGCCACCTTTTGACAAGTTTAACCGTAGCTATGTTATTGAGTTTCCAAAAACTTCATACAAAAACGCTAGAAACCCAAGTGCAATGAAATGCTCTCTCTAACAAGAGAATTAATCGTGATTCGCCATAGTTTTTCATTTTTAGTTGCAAACGACGCAATAAAATTGCCAAACTAGGCTCACACATTATTCAGGCGTTATGTCTCTGGGAAGCATATGAGAAAAATCATAATTTCATTCTCTTTATTATCCTTATTCTCTTTTTATTCTGTTGCTGATGATGAAAAACATTTGGAGCTGATTAATGGGAGTTGGAACTGTTCAGATAATTTTGTTGATGGTGAAGTATCAGGAACAATTAAATCTAAATATATCTACGATGCGACTAAGTTGGCTTATGAAATTCATGTGACAATGGAATTTACTTATCTAGACAACCCTCCTTTTGGATCTATTAGTGTAACTGAGAAAGGCCGTTTTTCTTATAACTCCGCGAAAATGATTTATATGCCAAACAGTGCAAAGGCAAAAGTACTCGAAGATCCATTTGAGTCTTTTACTGACGATATGCTTACAGATATGGAAAACGAACTAACGGCAGAAGATAATACTGAGTATCAAACTACGAGTATTAATAAACTAGAGTGGGAAACGTTAGACCCAACCGATAATACCAAGTCCGTTTGTTTTCGAGACATAACAAGCCAATAAATCAGATTCACCAAGGCATGTCATGCCATTTGCTGAGCAAATCGCCCGCCAGCACTTGGTTCACTTATTATTGGGGCGTTAGGTGTATTGAAATGGAGTTCATCACTCAGCATTGGTTTTTGACGATAATCATCTTGCTATTTTTAGGTGTTCTGTGGCGTTTCTCTATGAAAAACTCTCAAGGAGAAAATAAATTGATGAGCATATTTATAGCTTTATTCATATTTGTTCCCCCTTGGTTTTTATCATCAGAAAATTCGTTAGCCTCAGTAGTATATGCAATGCTGGTCGGCACGATTCTGCTTTTGGCATATTACAAAACTAGTTTATGTATGTTATTTAGAGGCTTTGTAGGCGTTGCTGAGTCTTTGTTTTATCCACCTAGCAAAAAATGGTTATTGGTTATAGGCTACCTTTTATTAGCGACCCCTTTGCTCCAATACTTAGCAAGCATGGTATAAAATACACCTAACACATATGAGCCGTAACTCTGTCAATAAGCAATAGTGTTTTTTTTGCCCGTTTCAAGTCAGTGACGGGCAAGGTTAAATCAATAAGCAAACTCGTTTACTTCGTCTGTCGATGTGGTCGTTAAG